>DATEAV010000039.1:0-2559 GCA_035288185.1 Anaerolineales bacterium
GATCTCTCTGGCCATTTTCATCCTTCCCTTGTACCGAATGCACCGCCGCCTCGGAGATGAAAAGCAGCGCCTCCTTCTTGACGCGGACGAGCGATACTCCCTTCTCGTCGACAGGTTCAATGGGCAGCTTGACAAAGGAAAGTTCACTGACCTCGAATCGACTGGCAGAGCGATCGCGACTCTCACCACCCAGCGCGACTCACTGGCTAAGGTTTCTACCTGGCCTTGGAGGCCCGAGACCCTGAGGTCCCTCTTGAGCACGATCGCAGCACCCATCATCTTGTATCTGGCCTCCCGCCTTCTTGGACGCCTTATCGGCGTCTGACCTCCGGCTGCCTAACAACTCGATGGAGCCCCCTCCGCTTCGCTCCGGGGATCTTCGACCGATCCCGGCCAGCCGGGGTGAGTTTGGCGCGATACTGGCCCTTGGCTGGCCGGGCGGCTCATCTCGAAGCCGTTAGGCGTCACCGGCCCTCAGCACGGCGGACGCTCGCCCGCGCCGCGATCCACGGAGGTTAGAATGCCCCAGCAGAAGCGGTCTCCCTTAAAGCGGCCTCCGGCCCGTGCCCCGAAAGAAGCCAGGGGTCGCGTAGTCGTCCAGAACGTCAATGTCCCCGGCTACACCACATCAGTCGACGCCTCCATGTACAACGCTATGAAAGGCGCGCTTCTAGGGGTCCTCCCGCTCAGGCCACCTGGACTCACTCAGACAGAGATGAGAACCAGGGTACTCCCCTACCTCCCCGCCTCCCTCTTTCCTGGCGGCGCCAAGGCCGAATGGTGGGCGAAGTGTGTCCAGCTGGATCTTGAAGCGAAGGGACTTGTCGAACGAGAATCGACGAAGCCCCTTCGCTGGCATCGGCAATCGCCTCGCTGATCGGTGCCGCCTTCCAAGTAACTTGCCCTGAGGATTAGGCAGGCTCTGCCGAGAGGCCGGAGTTTGCTGGGGCCGGGTGGAGGACAAAGCCCAGGCTATGGGCTCGTCTTTCCAGGCTTCTCACCGTACGAGCGCGATGGCGGCGCTCGTACTCTTCTTCTCCGACCTGGACGTAGTCTTCACCGAACCTGAGCAGCCGATAGACCAGGCGGGCGATCTTGTGGGCCGTGGCGGTGATGGCCTTAGGGGTTCCGAGTCGCGCCTTCATGCGGCGGAAGAAAGCACCCAGAGCGGAGTGGGAGTTGTGCAGGCCGTTGGCCGCCAATCGGAAGGCGGTGGCGGCGCGGTTGGCGCAGAGCTTGGTGCGCGAGGAGAGGACTTTGCCGCCGGAGACCTTTGAGCCGGGGCAGAGGCCAAGCCAAGAGGCGAAGTGCTTCTCGGAGGGCCATCGCCCCATGTCGAGGCCGATCTCGGAGACGAGGGTGAGGGCGATGGAGGTGTCGATGCCTTCGACACGAGTTAGGTCTGTGCCGGAGATGCGGAAGAGGGCGGAGCGGGCGTCGAAGGCCGGGGCATTGCGATAGGCCCCTCCCTTGCGGCTGGGCGGGGGCAGGGTCTTGCCCTTGGAGGCGTCCTTGAAGGAGGCCAAGACGGCCTCGATCTCCCTGTCGCACTCGGCGACCTTGGTCTGGTAGAGATCGAAGAGCTCCACGGCCTGGCGCAGGGCGAAGAGCAGGTCGGGCCGGTAGTGTCCGTGGAGGGCGCGGGCGATGGTGGCGACGTCGCTCTTGCAGCGGCGGTCGCGCAGGGCGGCGAGCTTGAGGGGATCGCGCTCGCCGGCGAGGATGGTGCGGATGACGCGGAGGCCGGTGACGCCAACGATATTGGAGACGACAAGGTGGAGCTTGAGGTTCATCTGCTCGAGGCTCTTGTGGATGTGCTGGATGTGCTGAGCGCAGCAACGCAGGAGCATGGCACGCTGGCGGAGGAAGCCGCGCAGCAGGACGATATCGGCCGAAGGGCGGAAGGCACCGTCGAGCAGGCCGAAGGAGTGGAGCTGCTGGATCCATTGGCAGTCGAGGACGTCGGTCTTGCGGCCGGGGACGTGCTTCATACGGCGGGGGTCGACGAGGCGGACGGCGAAGCCGCATTCTTCGAGGATCTGGAAGAGGGGGATCCAGTAGACGCCGGTGGACTCCATGGCGACGGTAGTCACGCCGCAGGAAGTGAGCCAGTCGGCCAGGGCGTAGAGCTCGGCGGTGAAGGCTTCGAATTCTCGGACGTCCTGGCCTTGGGGATCAGAGCCGGGTGGGACGGCGGCGAAGTGGGAGTGGGCGCCGATGTCGACGCCGGCGGCGTGGGGGTTGATCTGCGGGAGGCTAGAGGGTTGACGCATGGGTTGCACCTGCCTATAGTGGGATGAGAGACGCATCGGGCGAGAAGGCAGCCAGCGGGAGAGCAATCTTCCAAACGGGATCAGGCTCGGTGGGAGTCTGTCACCAGTGAGAACGTCGCAGGCCTTCAGCACCAAGCTAACAATCGGGCACGAGGCACCAATGGAGGCGCGGTCTCGGTGCCCGATGCGTCTCACCCCCGAGGATAACGCGCACAGGCAACGCGGGAAAGTTGCTGCCCGAGGACCGGCGGTCGAAGACCCGCTACGCCGCCTAACAACTCGCTGG
>DATEAV010000040.1:0-10069 GCA_035288185.1 Anaerolineales bacterium
CCTCCACCATCGAGAGGGTTTCGCCTGGGCCCACGAGCAGGCCGTGGAACCGCTGCGAAGCGATCGTGATGTTCTGGATGCGGGAAGGACTCGATCCGGCGAAGTAGGTGGAGACGGCGACCACGTTCTCGGTGATCCCCAGGTCCTCGGCTGTGGCCTCGCTGCCCACCTCGGGCTGGATCGATTGGAACACGAGGGCGATCTCGTGCAGGCCGGCGTTCAGACCGTCATTGATGGCCTGGATGCTGGCCGGCAGATCCAGCGTACGGCCGATCACCGCCTCACGCAGAAGATCCAGCTGTCGGGTGTCGTCATTGAAGATGAAGCGGGCGTTCTCTGCCGGGCGTTCCAAGTCGGGCGCGAGCGGCGCCAGGAAAGCCGCGAGCAGGTCGACGTCGAGGGCCACCTCGATGCGCGCCTGTGGGGCCTCCCCCGGCCGACTGAAGCGCATCATCGAGGCCAGCTGCTCCGGCTCGAGCGTCAGGGGATCGGCGCCTTCCGCGGTCAGCCGAAGGGGCTGGCTCAGGATATCGCTGGCAACGGCTGCCTGCTCCGAGGCGTCGAGGACTTCGGGCGGAAGCTCCAGGATGGTCAGAGGCAGGGCGGCGTCATGAAAGCGCGTCACGACCGGCACCAGATCATCGAGGGTGGCGGCGATATCCAGCCGGCGTCCGATCTGGCCAGGGATCATTTCGACGGTGAGCCCACGCAGCACCAAGGCCGCTTCCACAGTGGGCCGGTCGACCTGTGCGGCCAATCCCTGCAGGTCGGAGACGGCGACGCGTTGATCGAAGAGGACAATCGGCGGGATCGCTTCAGCCTGAGCCCAGGCCTCAACCTGCGTCCCCAATCGCTGGGCAAGGCTCCCGCTACGGCCGACGCCGAGCGCCCGCTCCGCCATACCGGGGATATCGATGATGACGCCCAGCTCAATCGGATGGGTCGGCCAGATTCGGCCTCCGTCCCGGAAGACAACCAGGCCGCTATCCGGATAGGTGAGGCGCTGCGTCAGCACAGTCTCGATCTGAGCGCGGCTCATGCCGGCGAGGCTTACGCCGGCCGCGCTCACGCCGGGATACGCTCGGCCCGCGTAGGCGAGGCGTACCGCCAATAGGAAGAGAAGCGCCCCGGCCGAGAGCACCATGGCGGCGGCCGTGCCCGCCACCGCCAGACGCAGCAGCTGGCGGATGGGGTCGGTTTTCCTTCTCGGCAGAGTGCTCGACACGCTCACGGTGGCGACCTCGGAGCGCGGGATTGTACCACCCGGTGATCAGGCGCGCGGGGACAGTCAACGGTGATCAGTGATCGGTGACCCGGCCTTCGGGGCAAGTGTGCTGGCAGGGTGGGCCGGCGTAGGTGCCATGACCTTGGAGCTCAGGGTGATCGGTGATCGGTGATCCGTGACCCGGCCTTCGGGGCAAGTGTGCTGGCAGGGTGGGCCGGCGTAGGAGCCATGACCTTGGAGCTCAGGGTGACCGGTGATCAGTGATCGGTGGTAGACGTCCCTACGATTGGGAGCCTCCCTACCGATCACCGATTACTACCGTCGCAGAAAGACCTCGAGCGTCGTGAAGTGTAGAAAGCCCGAGCCGTCGGGCGCCGATTCGTAGAGCGCGATGAGACCGTATTGAGAGTAGGGGATCGAATACTCCAAATCGACCGCGAATCTCCCCGCCACTCCGACGCCCCGCGGCTCGAGCCAGACCTCTTCGCTCCCAAGCGTCTCGCCGACCTGGCTCAAGATGGCCACAGTGACGGGCTGTTCCACCATGGTCCAGCCTCCCCCCTCGACATGGAGCCGGCCGCCGCTGGCCGCCGAGTCGGGTCGTGGCGAGAGAATCGCCAGTTGCTCCGGTCCGTCGATGGTGGGATAGATGTGCGGGCTGCCGGCGGAGAGGAGAGTGAGGTTCACCGTAGCTACATGGCCTAGGCGGCTGGTGCGCGGGTCGTCGGTGCTCACCTCCAGGCGGCCCGCCTCGGCGACGAGTGGGATGTCGAAGGCCACGTCGGTGTAGAAGGGGCCGGTCTGGCCTGCGAACGCGTAGAGGTAGATGGTGCGCTGGGCCACCACCCGGCCGTCTTCTCCGAAGAGCCGGATGTGCACCCGCTCGTAGTCTGCGGGGCCGCCCCGCCCCTCGATGCGGATCGGGCTCCGCACCTGTGATCCCGGGCCGGGAAGCAGGATGGCCAGGCGTTCCGACGGGAGAGGCAGCGTGATCCCGCCCATGGTGGGTGTGGGGGCGGCTGCGGTCGGCTCGACGATGATAGCCGGTGTCACCTGCGAAAGAACTGCACGGGTGGGCGTCCCGATCGGGAGATCGAGGGGGGTTGGCGAGGGTGGGGTGAGCTCCGTCGCGGGTGCGGCGGGCGGTGTGAGGCGCGGGGAGACGGGCGCATTGCAGGCCGCGGCGATCAAGGCCAGTGTAAGAAGAGCCGGAACGGCGCGGCTGCCGGCCATCGGCTAACCCAGAGCCGCCCAGATCTCGAGCTTGGAACGGACGCGGCGGATGATCTCGTCGGTGAAGGCGTCGGTCGTCGTCTGGCCTCCGAGATCAAAGGTGCTCACTCCCTGGGCCAGGGCTTCAAAGACGGATTCGTAGATCGCTCGGGAGGATCGCTCCGCGGCCGGTGTGCCCAGGTAGCCCAGAAGCGCCGCCCCGGCCAGGATCATGCCCATGGGATTGGCGAGGTTCTTTCCCTGCAGCCCGGGCGCCGTGCCATGGGGCGCCTCCGCCATGACCACGCTCACCCGCAACTTGTCTTCGTCGAAGGCGAGCACCAGCGACTCCGAGCCGGCGATCGAGCCGTACATCTGGAGGACAAGATCCGATAGGGTGTCGCCATCGCGGTTGAGAGCCGGGATCACCAGGGCTTCGCCCGCGCTCTGGAGCAAGAGGGCATAGGTTGCGTCGATCAGGTGGGGCTCGTAGCGGGCGCCGGGATGGCGGGCCGCTGCGGCATCCAACTCCTCCTTGAACATCCCTTCGTAGATCGGGCTGACCGTGTATTTCGGCCCGCCGAAGACCTTGGCCGCATGTCGCTCGGCCAGCTGGAAGGCGAACTCGGCCACAGCCCGGCACGTGCGCCTTGAGAGGCGTTCCGTCCGCAGGGCGATTTCGTCGCCGTTCTCTGTCGTCTCGCGCCATTCCCGGGCTCCGTAGGCGTCCCCGACCGCCATCCGCACGACCGAGATCGGCGCGTGCACTCCCCCCACGGGACGAACGTTCGGAAGCCGCCGGCCTGTCCGCAGGATGACCTTTCCATCGATCGCCTCGCGTAGGATCGCGTTGGGGCTGCCGACGTCTTCCGGATCTTCCGGAGTGACCGTCGCCGCCTTCAGGCCCAGGCCGGCACGGCCCATCGCCTCGGCGGCCTGCTCGAGCACGCCGTTGCGGGTGCGGCGCCGATTCGCCAGGCTGCAGTCGTAGCGCTCAAAAGCAAGCGCAATCCGGATGACCTCCGGCGCCAGGAGACGGAGCGCCTCTTCGAGCAGCTCCTGGCCGGTCTCGTCTCCTTCGAGGACGACGAGAGTGCGGGGGGCAGAGGTGGGCGGCGAGTTCTGCATGCTGTCGTGATCGGTTGCTCGGCGATCGGTGATCGGTTCCGAGGGGATGGGTGCCCAATCCCCGATCAGTGATCACTGATCACCGATCACCTTTTCCCTCATCCCGTCCCCCCGGCTCGGAGAGCGATCCCGGCCAAGAAGAACCCCAGCACAGCATACATCCACGCCGCGCGGCGATCGTCGCGCCCGCGGCTGAGCGCGTAGGCGGCGGGCAGCGTCAGCGCAGTCACGATGCCGTAGAGGATGTGAATCCCGCGCTCGGCCCGCGCTCCGGCGAGAAGTTGGAGCACGCCGATCGCCCCCTGGGCAAGAAACAAGATCTCGCCGCTGGCATAGACCCCCCAGGTGGTGCCGTCGATCCCCAGGCTCCGCAGCGCCCGCACGAGCGACCAGATCCCCAGGATCAGGCTGAAGATCAGGATCGCTCTCGCCAGGCTCTCGTGGATCAGCGAGAGACTCACGCTTTCACCTCGCTATCAGGTCTCACAGCTTGTAGATTTCCCCGAACTTGCCCCGAAGATAGCGGACGTAGGCTTCCGGGCTGAGCGGATGTCCGGTGGCACGCCGGATCAACTCGACGGCCTCATACTTGCCTCCGAACTGGTGAACGCGGGTCCGGAGCCATTCCAGGAGCCCGGAAAAGTCCTTGCGCGCGATACGCTTCGTCAGATCGGGGATCTCCTTCTCGGCCGCCTCCCAGAGCTGGGCCGAAAGCAGGTTGCCCAGGGCGTAGGTGGGGAAGTAGCCGAAGGCCCCGACGGACCAGTGGATATCCTGGAGCACCCCGTCGCCATCGTGAGGCGGAGTGATTCCAAGATACTCTTGCATGCGGGCGTTCCAGGCTTCCGGCAGGTCGGCCACAGCGAGCGAGCCTTCCATCAGAGCCAGTTCCAGCTCGAAGCGAAGCATGATGTGCAGATTGTAGGTGGCCTCGTCGGCGTCCGTTCGGATCAGCGACGGGCCCACCTTGTTGATCGCCCGATAGAAGGCTTCCAGGCTCACTTCGCCCAACTGCCGGGGGAAGGTTTCTCGAAGGCGAGGATAGAACGCCTTCCAGAAGGCCCGGCTACGCCCAACCAGGTTTTCCCACGTGCGCGACTGCGATTCGTGGACGGTCGAGGAGAGACGGCTGGCCAGAAGGGTGCGGTCGAAGCGGGCAGGGATCCCCTGCCCATAGAGAGCATGACCGGCCTCATGGAACGACCCGAACATTCCGGTGGGAAGATACTTCGGCCTGAGTCGCGTCGTGATGCGAACGTCTCCGGTCCAGAAATCGGTTGTAAACGGATGGGCCGAGCGGTCTTGCCGGCCGTGCTCGAGATCGTAGCCAAAGCGCCGGATGATCTCCATCCCAAAGTCCCACTGTTTCTTCTCGTCGAAGGCCTTATGCAGGGGGCGGTCGTCGACGACATTGCCCTTGGCGGCGATGGCGCGAACCAGCTCCACCTGCTGAGGCCGCAGGGCATCGAAGATCCCCCGCACTGTGGCGGTCTTCATCCCCGGCTCGAAATCGTCGAGCAGCGGATCGTAGACCGAATCGTAAGGGGCGAAGAAGCCGGCGTACTGTCGCCGCAGCCCAACGATCTTCTCCAGGTGCGGCCGGAAGAGTGTAAAGTCGGCGGTGGCCCTCGCCTTCTGCCAGTCCTGCTGGGCCAGCGATGTTTCCAGGCTGAACTCCGCCACCCACTGACTCGGCACCTTGCGATCTTTCTCATACACCCGCCGGGTGACGCTCAGCAGACGAGCGTCGTCGGAATCTAGATCGGCGCCGGACATCTCGGGCTCGAGGTGATCGAGCAGCTCGCCGATGCGGTCATCGACGAACCGCTCATGGGCCAGGCGGCTGAGCGTCGAAAGCACGATCGCCCGCCCTGGGGCGCCACCGGGCGGCATGTAAGTCTGCTCATCCCACGAAAGGACCGAGTTGGCGGCACGCAGATCGGCGACCTCCCCCAGGACATTCTTGAGATCACGCAGCGCGTCGGTCATGGGGTCTCCTCACCGTTATGCCACGCGCCAGCGCAGAGGCTCGCCGTGCAATGCGGCCAGCACTTCTTGCGCAATATCGATGGCGGCGCGCCGCTGCGCCTCGGCTGTTTGGGCCGCGATGTGCGGCGTGGCGATTACTTTCGGATGCAAGATCAGCGCGCCCAGTTGGGGCGGCTCTTCGGCGAAAACGTCCAGGCCTGCGCCTGCCAGCCGGCCGCTCTCGAGCGCCTCCAGCAGCGCCTCTTCGTCCACGAGGCCTCCGCGGGCGGTATTGATCAGCCGCGCCCCGGGCTTCATCCGACGGAACGCCTCTCGGCCGATCATCCCCCGCGTCGCCTCGCTCAGTGGGACGTGCAGGCTGAGGTAGTCGGCCTCGGCAACAAGCGGCTCGAGGGCGAGCGGCTCGGCACCGCCTTCCCGGATCACCTCATCCGGGATCAGCGGGTCGTACGCCGCCACGCGCATCCCCAGCGCGGCGGCTCGATCGCCCAACGCCCGGCCGATCCTGCCGAAGCCCACCAATCCCAGCGTCTTGCCCGCGAGCTCGACGCCCTCCCAATCCCACTTGTGCCACTCGCCTCGCTTCATCGAGGCGTCGGCCTGAGAGATGCGGCGCGCCAGGGAGAGCATGAGGCCGAGGGCATGTTCCGCCACCGCGAGGCTGGCCGCCTGCGGAGCGTTGACGACGATCACTCCCGCCGCCTGCGCTGCGGCCAGATCGATGTTGTCCACGCCCACGCCGGCCCGGCCGATGGCACGCAGCCGCGGCCTCGCCCGCTCGATGTCGCTCGCCGGCAGATGGGTCCGGCTGCGCACGACGACCGCGTCGAATGAGGCCAGCGCCTCCAGCCCGTTCTCTTCAACGGTCTCGGCCTCGGCGCGCAGCAGCGCGATGCCCTCCGGGGCCAGCCCATCGGTGATCAGGATTCGCCAGCCTCGACTCATGGGTAGGCCGGCCTATTCTACACCTTGGGGGTGGAGGGACGGGGAGGAGTGATCAGTGATCGGTGATCAGTGATCGGTGGTCGGTGATCGGTGATCGGTAATGAGTGATCAGTGATCAGTGATCGGTGATCGGTGATCGGTATCAAGCATCTGGGCACCTTGACGCTCAATCGCCAACTCACCGATCACCGAGTAGCCGAGTAACCGATCACCCTCCCTCTGGCGGTCAGGCGCCTCTCCTGCGATGCCGCTCCTCAATCGCCTCCAGCTCAGCCAGCGCGGCGTCATCCTCGGGGTTGGGCTTGTAGGAGGTGGAGAACCAGGTCTCGAGGATCTCCTTGGCGACGGCTTCCGAGGCCCGCCGCAGGGAGAGGCAGAGGATGTTGGCGTTGTCCCACAGGCGGGCGCCGCGCGCCGTTTCGGCGTCGTCGCAGAGCGCGGCCCGAATGCCGGGGACCTTGTTGGCCGCCAGGCTCACGCCGGTCCCCGTCCAACAGAACAGGACGCCTTCCTCGGCCCGCCCCTCAGCCACCGCCTCGGCCACCTTGCGCGCCACCGCCGGCCAGGCCTTCTTCTCGCCCGCCAGCGGGCCCACGAGGCTCAGCTCGTGGCCTCTGCGCTTCAGCTCTTCGACGATGACGTCGGTGAGGGCGGTCTTCTCATCCGATCCCACGGCGATTCGCATCCCACCCTCAGCGGCTAAGATTGGCGGTCTAGATGATACCCGAGAGGACGCCGGGGCCTCAAGGCCCCGCTTGCGACTTTCCGAAACCGGGCCGAAATGCGCCCGCTGGATGATGATCGGTGATCAATAGACAGGCGCTGTGGCACCCGGGCACCACGTGCCTTGGCGCCTAAGCGCCCAATCACCGCGCCCGCCGCCGTGGCCCCCTCATCGGTCCCCGATAGAGCCCGGCCGGGTTCACGCCCAGCAGGCCGGCGCGGAGCGAGCGCTCATCGAGCCGGCTCAGGCCTCGCGCCATCGCCGGCGTGATCAGCCGGATGCGAGGCACTCGATCGGTGTGGCGGGCGATCGTCTCCAGCCCCTCGTCGCTCACCTCCCAATCCAGGCGATCGAAACGCGCCAGGCGAATCTGCTGCGTGTAGGTGCGAAGCGTCTTCTCGCCGGCCAGATTGTAGAAGGCCTCGAAGTACGACATCGCCAGCTCGCGCAGGCTGCGATAGACCGGCTCACGGTAGCGAAGCCCAACGAAATTCGATTTCGCCACTGCGCCCCAGCAGCCGCTGCGCCGGAAGATCGCGATCAGATGATCATCGTCGCGCACGGCGTGCATATCGACGATCAGCGCCGGAAACCCGAGCCGGCGCAGGGCCGCGGCCGCGAAGAGGGCGCCGTCGAAACAGTGCGCTTTGCGGTCTTCGATCACACGCCGCGGGCAGCGGTAGAACTTCTCGGCGCTGTAGGGGATGGGATCGAGAAACTCCTGGACGTGCGCCGGGGAGCTCAGGCTCCTCAGCACCCTCCGCCCTTGTGGCTGCAGCGATTCCTCCAGCGACGTCATCGCCCGTCGCCCTTCACCCCCAGAAAGACCTCCCATTCCCCCTCCAGACGGGAGCCTTTCGCCGGGACAAGTCTTGGGGTGAACCCCGCTTCCGACAGCAAGCCCATCCAGGTGGCCCGGGGGAAAATGCCGAAGACGTGCCGGTCGTAGCTGCAGCGGATGTCATCTCCCTCCCGCAAGATGTAGGTGAATTCCCCGAAGTACGTCGTATCCTCGGGGTCCGGGTCCCAATCCCATTCCAGGTAGCGGACCCCGCGGCCCTCCCCGTCGTGGCCGCCCCAATCGGTCTTGAGTTGCAGGCTCTCGCGCACGTGGTCCGGCGCGAACAGGGCGGCGCCGCCGGGGCGGCAGTGGACGAAAGCCGAGACAATGGCCTGGCGTAGGTCCGCCTCCGTGGTCATATACATGATGGCGTCGTGAACGAAGACGGCGTCGAATTCCCTCCCCAACCGGACCAGGCGCATGTCCCCCTCGAGGTGTTCGCACTCGGGGTTCAGCGCCCGGCTGACGGCCAGCATCGCCGGCGATCGATCGACCAGGGTCAGCTTGAAGTGGGCTTTCATGTGCGAGGCGTTGTTCCCGCCTCCGCTCCCCAACTCCAGGACGGTGTGAGGCGCAGTCCGGCAGGCCTGCCTGAGTTGGTTCGCGTAGAACGACGCCTCCGCGCCGTATTCGTCAGGGCTGGAGAGAAGCGGCCACCAGGATGCAAGGTCGGTGTAGAGCAGCGGAAGCGGATTGGCCATGATCACCTCATCCAGAGCGTGCGGCACAAGGGCACCGGAGCACTCGGGCGCTATCTCCTCCGGGCGAGCTCGCTTGCATAGCGAGCCCCGAGCGAGCCCTGATTCTCGCTCACCCACTCGCTGAGCCGCGTCGGGCCGGCGGGAGGGGCATCGACATACAGCAATCCGCTCATCAACCCCTCGATCTCCTCCCGCGTGATGACCACGTCGCCCACGAAAGCGCCGATCATCCGGCCGGCCCACAGGCCGAGCCAAGGCGGCACAGAGACGACCGGGCGCCGGACGCCGATCCGATCGGCGATCATGCGGGCCAGATCGCGGTAGGCGTAGGTCTCCGGCCCGATCGCCTCCACCGTCGCCGGCTCCCGGCGCTCCCCCTCCCGCACGGCGAGCGCGGCGAAGTCATCGACGTAGATCGGTTGGAGACGATATCGACCGTCGCCGAAGACTCCGAAGATCGGAAGATGGCGCAGCGCCCAGGCGATGTTGTTGATCAGGATGTCTTCCCGCCCAAAGAGCACTGTCGGGCGGAGAATGGCGTAGGAGAGGCCGGATTCCCGAAGCGCCCGCTCGAGGATCGCCTTGCCCCGGAAGTATTCCAGCGGCGAGGTCTCGGATGGGGTGGTGATGCTCACGTGGACGATGCGCTCCACCCCGGCCCTCTTGGCCGCCTCGAAGAGCGCCCGCGTGTTGCGCACCGCCTGCAAGTGGGTGAAGAGGCGGTGGTTGAACCGCACCCAGTAGGTGTTGTAAAGCACCCGGGCGCCGCGAAGGCTGGCTTCGAGCTCTCCGGGGTGATCTAATCGCAGGGGAAACGCCTGTACCTTGCCATCCAGGTCGCCGGCGCGATGGGGCGAGTTCGTCAGGGTGATGACCGGCTCTCCTTCGGCCAGCAGTCTCCGGGCGATGTAGCGCCCGGAATAGCCAAAGGCGCCCGTAACGGCGTGCAACCGCCGGGGAAGGGTCATCGCCGCCTCAATCACCCGTGAGGGGCCGAGCCGAGTGTGGGATCACGGAGCGGAGCCGATGGTTACCAACACGCCCAAGTGGTCGGAGGCCGTGCTTTGCACGACTTGCGCCTCGAGGGCCGCAAGATCCGCAGTATGCCAGACCCAATCGATCCGCTCAAACGGGCCGCTCGCCGGCCAGGTGAGCCCTTCGCCCTCGCCCACCTCGGCCCACGAATCGATGAGCCCGGCCTCTCGGATCAGGTCCATCTCGGGGAAATCAGGCAAGGAGTTGAGGTCGCCCATCAGGAGGGCCTGTGGCCTTCCGTCCCAGAACCGCAGCAAGACCGGCACCTG
>DATEAV010000041.1:0-8795 GCA_035288185.1 Anaerolineales bacterium
CCAGAAGGGGAGCAGTGGGCCGACGATGATGGCGGGATAGGCGAAGCCCCATTGATCTTGGTCCGGCGGCAGAAGCGCCCCGAAGATCCTCATCTGGATGAGGCGCGTGGTTCCCTCCGAATAGAGATCCCTCCCTTCGAAGAGGAGCAGGCGCGCCCCCGTCCAGCGGGCGTAGAAGTCCCGGTGGTCGGCGCCGTGGATCCAATGTCGGTAGGCGAGGATGCTGGTAATGGCCCAGATCGCAAGGAGAGAGACGACCGCCCACGCCCCGGCGGAACGAAGAGGCCTATCGGGCGTCCTGCGCACCGCCACCTTCCTCCGGCCTATGCCAACGACAGGCAATTGCGGCGGGATCCCAAGGTGGGCGCCGTCCCGCGCTCACGGCTTGCGCGATGGGCCGGGGAGTGGGCCTCCGGCGAGGCCAAATGGGAGGAACGCGCCGCGAGTCGCGCTCACCTTCTGCGAAAGACAAGCAGACCCTCCGAGCCGTAGAGATCGGTCGGGTAGGTGGCCTCAAGCACGTAGCGTTCCGCGAACTCCGGATCGAGCAGCAGCCCTCTGCGTCCATACACCTCCAGCAGCACAACGTACTCGGGCTGCTCGTCGTTGATCAAGCCCGGAGGGATCGCGTAGTTGATGACATACATCGAGTCGGGGAGGGGATAGTATCCGACCGCGACGGGAGAAATCAGCCCGATGGTGTCGAGGATGCGCGCACCGGTGTGGTAGCCGAGGGCGCCGACGTCGCCTGCCGCCAGAGTCTCTCCGGGCTCGATCCGCCCGACGAGATCGGCCGCCACCCTCTCGTAGAGAAGCTCGAGCTTGATGAATGCCATCTGGGGCGCCGGGCGGTCGGGGCCGTGATCTGGATGGAGTGTCCAAGCGTTCAGCGTGAGGGCGAGGCCGGCTGCTGCCAGCGCGAGGGTGGGCAGAGGGCGTCTCACGTCCTGGGAGATGGCGTCGGCGCCGAGGAAGATTCCCAGCAAGTAGAGCGGCATCGGAGGGGCCAGATACCAGCGGAAGATCAGTGGGTTGGCGATCGCGAAGACGGCGAAGTAGGCGAAAGGATAGAGGAAGAGCGGCCATTTCTCGGAGCGCCGGCGCAGGATGCGGAAGGCCCCGATGGCGAATAGGATAGGGTGCAGGAACAATCCGACCGCAATCGCGCCGGGCCCGAAGGTAACCTCCTCGAAGAACGGAGTCCCGTAGTGCTGGAGCAAGCGGACGAGCCCGGCATCCGGGGGAAGACGGTAGGCAGCCACCTTGGCCAGGATCGAATTGGGGATGGGGTTGCCGTAGACGGCGGTGCCGAACGCAATCCAAGCCAGGAGGGGCACGGCGCCGGCCAGGATCTCCCGCCGCGTCAGAGGGACCCGCTCGCGATTCCAGCGCCCGGGAGGCAGCGACCGCCGAAGTCGCTCAATGGCCAGCGGGGCGACAAGGATCAGAGCATCGGGCCGGGTGAGGAGCGCCAGCGCGGCAGTGAGGGCCGCGGCAGTTGGTCTGCCGCTGGAATGTAAGTACAATGTCCCCGTCATCAGGGCGATGACGAGGCTGGTCTCCATCCCTCCGATGGCAAACGTCACCGATGTCGGTGTGAAGGCCCAGGCCAGGGAGGCGGCGGCTCCGGCGAGGGGGTGACCGAGCCTGCGACCCAACAGGACGAGCAGCACGCATGTGCCGGCATCGGCAAGGGCGTTCACGGCAAGGGCGAGGCTGGGATAGGGCGCGTGCACCCCGCCACTGAACAGGCCCAGCCCGGCCAGGAGAACGGCGTAGACCGGGGTGGTCGTGCCAAGGACGGCTTCGCCGGGGTTGTAGACGAGACCCTCGCCGGCGATCAGGTTCTGCGCGTAGCGAAAGGTGATGTAGGCGTCGTCGATCGTGCGCGGCCCGGGGATGAGGCGGGCCGCAAGGGCCAAGACCGCGATCAGGATTTCGGGTTGCAGCAGCCGACGCAGTCGCACGGCGGGATTATAGCGACGGGGCAGGGCGGGGGAAAGCAGGCCGAAAGGCCTCCCTCCGTCTGGAGAATGGCGGCGGGGACGGCGGCCCTCTCGCTGGCCCTCAAGAGCGCCCTCCTGGCGCTCGAGGCCTTCCCGTTCAACGCAGATGAAGCCGTGGTCGCGCTCATGGCGCGCCATATCTTGCGGGGAGCCCGGCCCACCTTCTTCTACGGCCAGGCCTACATGGGGAGCCTCGACGCGGGGCTGGTGGCGGGGGGCTTTGCCATCCTGGGCCAGAAGGTGCTCGTCGTCCGGCTGATCCAGATGTTGCTCTTTGCCGCAACCGTGGGGATCACCGTAGTTCTGGCGGCGAGGATCACCGGCTCACCCCGGGCAGCTCTCGCCGCCGGCCTGCTGATGGCCATCCCGACGGTCAACGTTACTCTCTATACAACGGTATCCCTCGGTGGATATGGCGAGGCTTTGCTGATCGGAAGCCTGCTGCTTCTGATCTCCCTTTGGATCGCCGATCACCCGAGGTCGATCGGGGTGTACTTCCTCTGGGGAGGCTTGGCCGGCCTTGGATTCTGGGCTTTCGCCCTCACGCTCGTCTTCGCGTTTCCGGCGGGACTCCTGGTTCTGTGGGCCGGATGGAGGGAAAGGAGAGGCCTGGCTGGCCGCGCCTTGGCTCTCCTCGCAGGGATCGCCCTGGGCGCCTCGCCCTGGCTGGCGTGGGCCGTGCGGAATGGGCTCGGCCCTCTCTTGTCTGAGGCGGGCGGCGCGGCTATCGCAGGAGCGAGCCCCGGCGGATGGCTGGCCGCCTCTTGGCTTCACCTCGTCAATCTCCTGCTTTTCGGGTCGACGGCAGCCGTTGGCCTGCGCCCGCCATGGGAGATCCGCTGGCTCGCGCCCTGGCTTGCGCCGCTCGCGGTGGCCTTCTGGCTGGCGGCCCTGTTTCACATGATGCGCCGCGCCGTGAGGGGCGGGATCGGGGATAGGCTGCTCGCCGGCGTCGCGAGCGTGCTGGCTGTAGGCTTCGTGCTTACGCCCTTCGGGGCGGATGCCTCGGGCCGGTATTTCGTTCCGCTCGCCGTCCCGATGGCAATCTTCGGAGGCGCGCTGATCGCCGCGCCCGGCTTCCAGCGCCCCGCGGTCGCCTGGGCGGCGCTGGCCGGGGTCGTGGCGTTCAACCTGTGGGGCAACATCCAAACCGCCTTCCGCAATCCCCCTGGCATCACGACCCAGTTCGATGCCGTTACGCAAATCGATCACAGCTACGATCCACAGCTCATCGCTTTCCTCGGCGAACATGGCGAAACGCGCGGCTATACCAACTACTGGGTGGCGTATCCTCTGGCGTTCCTATCGGGCGAAGAGTTGATCTACGTCCCTCGCCTCCCATACCATCAAGACTTCCGCTACACGCCGCGGGACGACCGCTATCCCCCCTACGACGAGGCCGTGGCCGAGAGCGAGCGAGTGGCGTACATCACCACACATCATCCGGCCCTCGACGAGCGCATCCGGGAAGCCCTTATCGGATACGGGGTGTCCTTCCAGGAGATCTCGATCGGTGATTATCAAGTGTTCTATGATCTCTCTCGCCCCATCCGCCCGGAGGCGTTGGGCCTGGGGGAGGAAACGGCCAGGCGATGAGCGCTTCGAAACGCCCTCGACCATTGGCGTGCCTTGCCGGCAAAGGCGGCGACTGTGCGATGGCGGAAGGAGCCTGCTTCGTTGAAGTTTGAACGTCTCGTAGCGGCGATCGCCTTCCTGGGCGTGGCAGCGATGTCCGTGCGGGTGTCGACCGATGGCGACACTTTCTGGCACCTGCGCGCCGGGGAATGGATTCTGGAGCATGGGCAGGTCCTGACGACCGATCCGTTTTCGCTCACCCGGAACGGCCAACCGTGGGAATACCCCGGATGGCTCGCCGAGATTGCCCTCGATGGAGCCTTCCGAGGGCTTGGCTATGCCGGGCTCAACTTGCTCACAGCGGCCTCGGTCGTCCTCGCGCTGGCACTTCTCTGGCCGCTCCTGGAAGGCCCCACGCTTCTTCGAGCCTTCGTGCTGTTGCTGGCAGCGATCACCTCGGCCGTCTACTGGTCGGCGCGGCCGCAGATCTTCTCGTTTGCGCTCACGGCCGCGTTCCTGCTTGTCCTGGAGAAGTGGAGGGCCGGCGGGATCCGACGCGTGTGGGTGCTCCCGGTCTTGATGGCACTCTGGGCCAATCTCCACGGCGGCTTCGCCATCGGGTTCCTGCTCCTCTTCGTCTACCTGGCAGGCGCGCTGATCGAGCTTGGGCGCGAGGCGCTCTTTGGCGGTGTCGCCCTCCAGGATGCGTGGAGCGGCAAGAGAGCCGAAATCCTCGGCCTTGTGGCTGCCGGTCTGCTCTCGGCGGTTGCCGTCGGGCTCAATCCCCACGGGCCCGTCATGCTGCTCTATCCCTTCCGGACCGTTTCCATCGGCGTCCTGCAGGACTACATTCAGGAATGGCAATCGCCGAACTTCCATCGGCTGGAGGTCCAGCCCTTCCTGTGGATGCTGCTGCTCGGCGCCCTCGTCTTTGCCCTCTCGACGCGGCCCAAGCGGCCAACCGAGCTGATCGCCTTCCTCGGGTTTGCCGCTATGGGGCTCCTGGCCGGGCGCAACATCGCCCTCTTTGCCCTCGTCGCGGCGCCCTCCCTGGCGCGCCATGCCGGATCGGCGCTCGAGCCGATCACGCGCTGGATCCGCCGCGGCAAGGATGTGCCCGCAGGCGCGGCCCGCCTCCTCAACACGACGCTCTTCGTCCTGGCGCTGCTTGCGGCCGCGCTAAAGATCGCCCTCCCTCTCGGCAGCCAAGTCAACGCCCAGGCGATCGGGGATCGCCAGCCGGTGGCGGCTGTCGATTGGATCCGTGAACATCGGCCGCCGGGCCCCCTCTTTAACTCCTACAATTGGGGTGGCTACATCCTCTGGGCTCTCTACCCCGACTACCGGACCTTCGTCGACGGGAGGACCGACCTGTTTGACGACGCGATCCTCAATGACTACCTCGAGACCTGGCGGGGAGGCCCAGGATGGGAGGAGGTCTTTGCACGCTGGGACATTCGTCTTGCTCTCCTCGAGCCGGGCGCGCCCCTCGTTCTGGCGCTCGAAGCCTCCGGTTGGGAGAGCCTCTATGAGGATGACCAGGCCATAGTCCTGGGGAGGCCCGAGCAGCAGTGAGCCGGCCGCTGTGGGTGGGCTTGACGACGCTGGGCCTGGTTTCGGCCTTTGCCGTGGCAGTTCTCGCGGGGCACGGTTGGGATCCGAGGGCGTTTGTGTTGGAGCGGCCTGCGGACATTCCGCCGGAGCAGACCTGGGGAGTGGGCTATGACGGGCAGCAGTCCTACGCCATCGCCCTCGATCCGTTTGGGCCGGCGCAGGGACTGGACTACCCGGCCTATCGCTATCTGCGAATCCTCTATCCGCTTTTCGCGCACATCCTCGCCTTCGGAAGAGCCTCTCTGATTCCCTGGTCGATGCTTTTCATCAACGTTGCCGCAGCCGCGGTCTCCGCCGGGCTCCTGGCAAGCCTGTGCGAGAGGCGCGGCGTGCACGGTGCCTGGGCGCTTATCGTCTTTCTCTCTTTCAACTACCTGATCGTCATTCGCTTCGACCTCACCGAACCGCTCGCCCTTGCCTTCGCTCTCGCCGGCCTTTGGGCCTGCGAGCGTGGGCACCTCCCGCTCGCCGGGGGCGCGTTTGCCGCCGGCGCCTTAGCCAGGGAGGTCACTCTTGCCTTCCCCCTTGCTTTGGCTCTTGTTTCGGCCCTACGCGGCCGGTGGAAGAAGGCGTTGTACCTCACCGCCGTGAGCGCCGGGGTCTACATCGTGTGGGTGGCGGTGGTCTGGACGCGGCTCCCCGGCCCCAGGCTTCTTCCCCTCGACTTGGCGCCGACGTTCCCGCCCTTCGCTGGGCTGACCAGTCTCCAGCCCGTTCAATCCAGGGTGCTCGTCCTCCTGTGGGCCATCATCCCGGCGGTGATCGGGGGCGTGGCCGCGGTGTGGGACATCCTGCATGCACCGGCTTCGACCGGTTCCGAGAGCGCCTGGCTGGTGGCGGCCAACTCCGGCCTGATGGGCATCCTGCCGCTCGCCTCGTGGATCGACCCCCTCGCCGTGCTCCGGCTGGGGCTCGGGCTGCTCGTGGCCCTCATCTTGTGGTCAGCGAGATTTCACCCGCGCGCGCTCCGCTGGGAGGTCGCCCTCTGGGTGCCCTCGCTTCTGATGCCGTTGCTCATCCCGGGGTTCATCGGATGATGCCGACCGCGCCGCCTGCGCCCAGCCCTCCCGCTCGCATGGCCCGGGCTTCCTATGCGCCCGCCGCAGCTCTCGCGGCCTTTCGCGTACTACTGCTGGCCGCGCTTCCCTATGAGGCGCTGTTTGGGTACGGCGACTACCAGCATTTCTTCAACCTGGCGCAATTTGCCCGGGAGGGGCCGGGCGGCCTGCCCCTGGTCGGCCATTGGGTGGAGTTCCCGCCGATATTCCCCTACCTATCGCTCGCGATCTACCGGCTCACTGGGGGCGTCCCACACCTCTTTAGCTACGCCCTAGCCCTGCTGATGACAGCCTGCGATTCCGTCAACGTGATTCTTCTCACTCGGATCGCTGCGAAGCGCTTCACCGGCCCGGATGGAGGCCGGGCGGGCTGGATCTACGCGGGTTTCCTCGCCCTTCCGGCGTTCGGATGGTGGACCTTCGAGCCGCTGGCAGTCCTGTGGATGCTCCTGGCCCTGGACGCGTTCCTCTCCGGGAGGGCGACTCGGGCGGGGGTGGCCGCGGGGCTGGGGATCCTGACGAAGGTGATTCCCGGGGCCGTCTTGCCCGTCGCCTGGCGGTTCTTGCCGAGGCGGCAGGCGGCGGTTGCGACGGCCGCTGCGGCAGCTGTCGTGGCGGCGGGGCTCGCTCCATTCTTCATAGTTCGTCCTGAGATGGCCGCCGCCAGCCTGCGTTCGCAGGCCTCCAAAGGATCCTGGGAGACGATCTGGGCGCTCCTCGACGGCAACCGGGGCACGGGGATCTTCGGACCTCTGAGAGAGAGGCTCGATCCCGCTCTTGCCGCCTTGCCCCGAGGCGAGCCCGCTCGGATCCCTCATTGGATTCCGTCGCTCGTCGCCGGCGCTCTCGGCCTCCTCATTCTCCTGCGCACGGACGGCCGGGACCGGAGGAAATCCGTCGTCCTTCTGGCGTTCCTCTTGTCACTCCTGTTCCTTTGGGCAAGAGGCTGGAGCCCGCAGTGGCTCGCCTACCTGGCACCGCTCCTGCTCCTCAGCTTGCCCCTCGGCCAGGCGCTTGGCTTTGGCTTGAATCTTGTAGCCATTTCCCTTCTGGAGTGGCCCCTGTTGCTCTCTCGAGGTGCGTTCGGCATGCTCTGGATCCCGGTCGTGATCCGCACGGTCGTGCTCCTTCTACTGGCGCTCGTGTTGGGGCGCAGCCTTCTGGAAACGAGGCTCGCGCCCGACCTCGGAGGTCGGGGTTGAGACGGCGTCACTCGCGCGGGCTGGGAGCCCTCAGCCTTGTCCTGCTGGCTGGCCTGATTGCCGGCCTCACTCTGGCGAACTACCAATTTGCCCTGCGAGCCCCCGGCGGGAACGATTTCCTCACTCGCTGGGTGGGCGCACAAGCCTGGTTGCGCGATGGCATCAACCCCTATGATCCTCGTGTGAGCCTCAGGGCGCAAGAGATGATCTACGGACGCCCGGCTGATCCGGCGAGCGGGGAAGACGTCGCCAACTTCGTCTACCCCCTGCCGGCAATGATCTTTTTTGGGCCATTTGGCCTGCTGCCCTACACGATGGCGCGCGCCGTGTGGATGACTCTCCTTGAGCTCTGCCTCCCGGCGATGGTGATCCTCGGCGCTCGTCTGGCGCGCTGGAACCCGCCCATGGGGGTGATGGGGTCACTGATGTTGTTCTCGGTGATGTGGTATCACGGGTTCCGCGCGGTCGTTGTGGGGCAATTCGCCGTGATCGAAGCGCTGTTGATGACCGCCGCCTTGCTCGCGATTCAGCGCAGGCACGATGTTTGGGCCGGGCTCCTGCTTGCCCTCACCGTCGCCAAGCCGCAGATGGCCTTCCTCCTGGCGCCTTTCGCCGTACTGTGGGCTGCGTCCCAGCGCCGCTGGTGGGTCGTCATCTCCTCGGTGGGATTCCTCGGCCTCCTCATGGGCGTATCCCTTCTGCTCATCCCGGACTGGCCGACCCTCTGGCTGCGGCAGTTGATCGACTATCCCACCTACACCGATATCGGATCGCCCATTTCGATCCTCGCCTCGGCTGTCCCCCCGGCGGAGGTGTGGATCGAGCGTGTGCTCACGGCCCTGCTACTCCTCTACCTCCTCTGGGAGTGGGGCCAGGCCTCGGGAAAGGGAGAGCGGCCGTTTCTCTGGGCGGCGCAACTGACGCTGGTGATCACCAATCTTGTGGCCTTCCGCACCGCCACGACCAACTTCGTAGCGCTGCTCCCCGCGCTCTGCCTGATCTTCGCCGTCTGGAACGAGCGGTGGGGGCGAGGGAGCCACCTGTCGTTGGTCTTCACGCTCACTGTCTTGATGGCTGGGCTTTGGGCTCTGTTCCTCTCAACGGTCGAGGGCAACGTCGAAAGTGCGGCGATGTATCTCCCGGCCCCGGTCATCATCCTGCTCGGTCTATGGTGGGCTCGCTGGAGGGCGCAGGGAACCGCTTCCGCCGCGCGCCTCGGGCCTATGATCGCCGCCCTTGAGGAGGCACATCGGCCGTGACGCGCCCCAACGCGCGGGATGATCCTGGCGCTCGAACGGGTTTCCCTTGGCGAGCCCTGGCGCTCTGGGCGCTTACCGCCA
>DATEAV010000042.1:0-6704 GCA_035288185.1 Anaerolineales bacterium
CGGGCTCCGCCGCGCAAGAGCGCCTCGAGATCGAGGCCCAGCAGGGCCGCAGGGAGGAGACCGAAGATCGAAAGCGCGGAGAATCGCCCTCCGACGTCCGGCGGGCCGAGGAAAACCCGGCGAAACCCTCGCTCGCGGGCGAGCCTCTCCAGCGGCGTTCCGGGATCGGTGATGGCGGCGAAGTGGGCTGAGGCGGCGGCGCCCAGTTGCTCGGCGGCCTCCGCCCAGAAGTGCTCGAGGAGCGCCAGCGGCTCGGCCGTAGTGCCCGATTTGCTCGCCACGACGTAGAGCGTTTCCGCCGGCGGCGCGAGGCGGCTGATCTCCAAGATCGCGGCCGGATCGGTGCTATCCAGAACGTGGAGCCGCAGCCCCTGGCCGCGGCCCAGGGCGCGCCGGAAGACGTCGGGAGCGAGCGAAGATCCTCCCATGCCCAGGAGCACCGCTTGGCGGAACCCGGCCTGGCGGAGCTCCGCGGCGAACCTGGCAAGATCGGAAAGAGAGGCCTCGCTCGCTTGCGGGAGATGCAGCCACCCGAGGCGGCCGCGCACTTCTTCGGCCTGCCGTGCAGGGTCGACCCAGAGGCCGGGGTCGCCCTGCCAGAGGCGCCGGGCGAGGGCTTCTGCATCAAGCCTGGAGATCACCTCCGGAAGAAGAGGGGCGAGGCCTGCGATCTCCCCTCGCAGGGACTTGAGCGATGCGCGCATCCTTTCGCCGATTTCGTCGAAGGTCGCCGAAAGCCGCGCCAGGCCCTCGCTCTCCAGGAACTCGGAGACGGCCGTCATCGAGATCCCCAGGCTCTCGAGCGCGTCGAGGACGCCACGCGCCGCGGAGAGATCGTGGTCGATCGTCGGCTCGTCGAGAGCGAGCACGGGATCGAGGGGGAGAGCCTCGGGCGGCAGCGACAGCACCGTGTGCGCGCCGGCCAGCTCTCGGAGGGCGGCCGAAGCGTCCCGGCCGGCCTGGCCCGAGGGGGCGATCGACCACATCAGTCGTTGGGGCCTGGCGCCGCGCTGCGATAGAGGCAGGAAGCGTTCCGAAGCGATGGCGGCGCGAAACTGAGCGTGCACAAGCTTCGCCAGGGCGATGCCCGAACGGTGGAGGAGGCTCTGCGCCCTCTCTCCGATCGCGCCGCCGGGCGCCGTTAGCTCCAGGAGCCGCCCATCGAGATGGGCGTCCAGACGTGTAAGGGAGAACGAGGCTACCGACGCCACATGATGGATCGAGTCGCCCCGGGCAAGCCTTGCTTCCAGCCCGCGCGACCGGGCCTCGAGCGCCTCCGCGTAGCGTTCGAGCGAGAAAAGCCCGAAGGCGTGGACGTTGATCCCCTCGGCGGTGACCTCTTCAATCGCGGAGAGCGTGGCGCCGGAAACGGGGATCCCCACCATTAAGTTGGGGCGATTGACCGAGGCCCACAACCAGCGGGCTTCCTCCATCGTCCGGGCATGATCTCGCAGCGAGGCCGGGCTGACGTCCAGGACCACGTAGCCGTCTTCGCCGTTGGTCCGTTCGTAGAGGGGGAGGAGCAGATCGGCGGCGGCCCGGACGTCGTCGACGCGGATTGTCTCGAGCACCCGCTCGGCCGGCCAGCCCGCCTGAGCAAGCGGCCGAATCGAGGCGGTGTACATCTCTCCGGAGACGAGGCCCTCGGAGAAGATGCCCGGGTCGGCGATCGCGCCCTGGATTTCTCCAGCCGCCAGGCGCCCCGCCAGGGCCCCGGCATCGAGGAGATCCCGCCTCACCCCGCGGAGCCAGATCGAGACCCCGAGGGCCTGCAGGCGCTCGTGAACGTTCATTCCGTCTGGGGCCCGGCCTCTTTGCGCTCGATCTCGGTCACTTTCTGGAGCCTGCGAACGTGACGCTCCTCACCGCTGAACCGGGCGCGCAGAAAGACCTGGACCAGCTCAGAGGCGACCTCCGGCCCGATCACCCGCCCTCCCAGGGAAAGCACATTGACGTCGTCGTGTTCCACGCACTGATGGGCCGAGTAGTTATCGTGACAGACTCCGGCCCGAATGCCGCGGAGCTTATTGGCGGCGACCGCCGCCCCCACGCCCGAGCCGCAGACGAGAATGCCGCGCTCGGCTTCGCCCCGCTGGATCGCCCGGCCGAGCTTCTCGGCGAGATCTGGGTAGTCGACCGGCTGGGCCGAATGTGTCCCGAGATCCATCGGCTCGTGCCCGGACTTGCGGACGGCGTCGAGGACGACATCCTTGAGTGGGAACCCGGCATGGTCGCAGGCCACCGCGACTTTCATCCTCGCCTCCTACCCCCGCCCTTCTCCCGGGCACGGGCGACCGTCCGGCGCGCCTTCCGCGCAGCCGGAGCCTTCCTGTTCGTCGAATTGTCTGCCTTGCGCCTCGGCCGAGGCCCGAGGAGACGGCGGGCGGCCCGGACGACTGCCTCGCTTGTCAGGCCGAAGTGCTTGTAGAGGTCTTGATAAGGCGCCGAGGCCCCGTAGTGATCAAGGCCGATGACGGCTCCTTGCTCGCCCACCCATTGTTCCCACCCCTGGGGGACGCCCGCCTCGATCGCCACACGTGCGGTGACCTCGGGCGGAAGCACCGCGCGGCGGTAGGCTTCGCTCTGCTCGGAGAAGAGCTCCCAGGAGGGGAAGGAGACCAGGCGCACGCCATGGCCGAGCCTGGCCAGCTGCTCGCCGGCCTCGATCAGGATCGTCACCTCCGAGCCGGATCCCATCAAGATGACCTCGGGCTTCCGAACGCCGATGTCGGCCAAGACATAGGCGCCCTTGCGCGTCTCCTCGGCCGGGGCGAACTGGGCCCGATCCAGGGTGGGGACGGATTGGCGGGTGAGGGCGAGGGCGGTGGGGCCGGAGGTGCGCGAGACGGCCAGGAGCCACGCCTCGCGGGTCTCGTTGGCGTCGGCCGGGCGGATCACGGTGAGGTTGGGGATGGCGCGAAGCGCGGCGAGTTGTTCGATGGGTTGGTGGGTCGGGCCGTCCTCTCCCAGGCCAATCGAATCATGGGTGAAGACGTAAATGACGCGCAGCCCCATGAGGGATGCCAGCCGGATCGCGGGACGCATGTAGTCGGAGAAGATCAGGAACGTGCCCCCATAGGGGATCAAACCGCCCTCGAGGGCCATCCCGCTCAAGATCGCGCCCATGCCGTGCTCGCGCACCCCGAAGTGGAGGTTGCGGCCGGCCCGGTCGTCGGCGGTGAACTGCGTGGCGTCCTTGATGGTCGTCTGGTTGGAGCCGCTGAGATCGGCCGAGCCGCCGATCATCTCCGGCAGCGCGGCGGCGAGAGCGTTGAGTACCTTGCCCGAGGACGCGCGAGTGGCCATGCCCCTGGCGTCGGCCGGGAAGGCCGGGACGGCCGCGGCAAGCCCCTTGGGCAGCTCGCCGGCCAGGGCCCGATCGAATTGGCCACCGGCCTCGGGGAAGGATTGGCGGTAGCGGGCCAGGAGCGCCTCCCAGGCTTGATGCGCCTCGCGGCCTCGTTCCGCGGACGCCTGGAACGGCGCGCGGGCGTCCTCGGGAATGAAGAAACGCGCCTCGGCCGGCCACCCCAGGTTCTTGCGCGCGCCTGCCAGCTCCTCCTCACCCGCGGGCTCACCATGCGCCGAGGCCTTGTCTTGCTTGGTGGGCAGCCCATAGCCGATGTGCGTCCGGCAGGCGATGAGCGAGGGGCGGGGATCCTCCTTCGCCGCCCGCAGGGCCTGATCCACGGCCTCCAGATCGTTCCCGTCATCGACGCGCTGCACGTGCCAACCGTAGGCCGCGAAGCGCGCCGCCCGATCCTCGGTGAACGCCAGGTCGGTGCTGCCGTCGATGGTGACGTGGTTGTCGTCGTAGAGATAGATGAGCCGGCCAAGCCGCTGGTGCCCGGCGAAGGAGGCCGCTTCGGAGGCCACGCCCTCCATCAGATCGCCGTCGGAGACAATGCCGTACACGAAGTGATTGACGAGGGGAAAGCCCGGGCGGTTGTACGTCGCCGCCAGGTGTTCGGCGGCCAGCGCCATGCCGACGCCGTTGCCGAATCCCTGCCCGAGCGGGCCGGTTGTCGTCTCGACCCCGGGCGTCTGGCCGTGTTCGGGGTGGCCCGGTGTGCGGCTACCCCACTGGCGGAAGCGCTTGAGCTCTCCGAGAGGCAGGTCGTAGCCCGATAGGTGAAGGAGTGAGTAGAGGAGCATCGAGCCATGGCCGGCCGAAAGGACGAAGCGGTCACGGTTCGGCCAGCTCGGGTCGGTCGGGTCGAAGCGCAGGTGGCGCGTCCAAACGACGTAGGCCATCGCCGCGGCACCCATCGGGAGGCCGGGGTGCCCCGACCGGGCTTGCTGCACGGCGTCGGCCGAAAGGAAGCGAATCGTGTTGATGGCGCGTGCATCGATCGTGGGGTCCGACATTCCTGAACTCCTAGGTGCCTGTTCACGGGTGAGCTGCAGTCACGCAGGTGGGTGGATCGAGGCTGCGACATCGGCCGGGAACCGGCGGGCAAGAGTGGCGCCCTCGCCGTGATCGTGAGCGGGCGAAGAGGTCATCTGCCAGGCGCGCGAGGGCGATGATATCACGTTTCGCCGCCCGGCCTCTGCGAGCCTGTGAACCAATCCCGGATTGACTGACCAGGACCCTTCACCGCGGCCGGCGCGTCTTCTATTGCCCCCACCCCGTTCGGGCCGCGAAGCCCTCCCGAAGGACACACCTGCCCAGAACCGCAGGTGCTGGGTCGGGACGATGCGGCCCGCCGGGGCGAGACGGCCTGCACTTGCATGCATGTGCACACCTGCCCCGAACCGCAGGTGCGGGGAGTGCAGGTGAGCGGAGGGACCCCCGGCAGATGCTCCCGTGACCTGGGTGATGAGGATCTGCCGGGGGAGGGGAGGTTACCTAAGGACACGTCCTTAGACCTCAATCCCCCTCTCCGCTTTCGCAGAAGGCGTGGACGAATCGTGACAAGCGGAGCCCCAAAGGGGTGCTGCGCGAAGGGGGTAGGGGGTGAGGCGGAAGGCTGCAAGCCACAAAGGGCATTGCATCAGTGCAATTGGATGCGAGGGATGCTTGCGCGTGTCCTCGTCCGATTCATTCACAGCCTCTGCGCGGCGGGGCCACGGGCGAGCCAGGAGGAGAGGCCCCGAAGGCACTCGGCTCCGAGCTTGTGGCCCACATCCGCCTCGCAATACGAGACATCAACGCCGGCCTGGCGCAGCCGCGCCACATCGCGGCGCGCCCCCTCGACGGGCACCTGGTCGTCTTGCGTTCCATGCCCCCAATACACCGGGAGGGACGCCAGGCGGGCGAGGGAACTTGAGTCAAACCCCTCCGGCAAGAACCCCGCCATCGCAACCACGCCCGCGACCCGCGCCGCGGCCCGTGCCGCGCCGGCGAACGCGAGCCCGGCCCCCTGGCTGAATCCCATCCACACCCACTCGCTCTCCCCCACCCCGATCTCCGTGCGCAACCCGGTGAGAAGGCCGATGATCGCCTCAACGGCCGGCTCGAAGTCGGCGGCCGATGGGAATCCATCGGCCGGCTTCCGAGCCCAACTGTAGCCGCCCTCGGCGGCGGGGAGGAGGGCCCGCGGGGCGACCGCGATCGAGCGGAGTGGGAGGGCGCTCTCGAAGACCCACATGACATCTTCATCGCCTCCCAGGCCGTGGAGCAAGAGCACCGGCGGCGCGCTGGCGGGGAGGCCGCGGCGCATGCGGTAGATCAGGCCGGAGCCCGGCGTCAATCGCACCGTCTCACTCACGGCCGGCGAACCGGGAGATCCACTCCAAGGCGAGGAGGGCGATGAAGATGAGCAGGATTGGTGCGAGGGCGGCCACGGCGCAGACGAGTGCCATCCCCGCGGCCCGGGGGCCGTACAGCCACCAGATCAACGCGCCGCCGACGAAGATGAGGAGGCCCAGGCCGCCCAGGACCAGCCTCACCTGGGTGCTCCTGGCATAGCTTCGCAGATCGCGGCCCATTCCGCCGGTCAGGACCTCAGCCAGGAGCGGACTCGGCGCGTGAGGCGTCGAGAGGGCGTGAAGTGGGCCCGCACCTCCGGCAGGGCGGCCTCGGCGGCCGCCTCGCCCAACCGGATCAACTCCGTGGCCGACTCGCTCTCGAACAGGCCGACGTGCGAGACCGCCGGCCGGATGATCACCTCCGGCCGATCGATCTCGAGCCGGAGCTCGGTCATCGAGCGCGCCGAGAGCTCCAGGGCCTCCATGAAAACGGCGAGGGCCTGGCCGGGCCTCAGGCGGTTGACCATGCCCATCAAAGGAATCATGCGTCGCAAAGGACTGGGAGACCGTTTCTCGCCCCAGAGCTCAGGAGGCGGGGAAAGGACCACGGCCACGATCGGCCCCGGGAAGAGCGCGCGAGCCGGCCTGACGGGCACCGGGTCCATCATCCCCCCGTCCACCAGCCTGTGCTCCCCAAGGAGCTGCGGCGGAAAGATCCCCGGGATGGCGATCGTCGCCATCACCGCCTCGACCACTTTCCCCTTCGTCAGCACGATCTCCTTGCCGGAGGTCAGGTCCACCGCCGTGAGCGCCAGCGGAATGCGCAGGTCGTCAAACGTCCGGGCGCCCAGGTTTTCCCTGAGCGACTCCGCCACCCGGCTGAGGCCGATCAGCGAGGGGCCGTCCGGGCGGGCGCGCAGCAGATTGTTGAAGGCGGTGTGGGAGACCCGTCCCTCGATCTCGTCGGCGTCGAAACCGGCCGCGTACATGGCGGCGATGACGCCGCCCATGCT
>DATEAV010000043.1:0-17896 GCA_035288185.1 Anaerolineales bacterium
TCGCGCGGGGGATGAGCAGGCCCGCCGGGGCTCCTGCCTCGGCGCTTCCGTGGCAGCCCTGCGCAGCGCGACCGACAGGCTCCGGAGCTGCTTCGCGAAAGGCTCCGGAGCCTGAGCGTTCGGTGCGCGCCGGAGGCCGTCAGCCGATTCGGAAAAGCACTCCCCAGCGATCGCAGGGGCGCCGGCCCGAACGGGGTGCCGGGTGACCTTCCCGGTGCGAGCGCTGGGGACCTTCGCCGATGGGACATCCCGCCTCGCCAGCGTAGGGGCGAAGCATTCGGAGCGGGGGAAGATTTGCCTCTGGCGATCGACCTGCCGAATGCTTGGCCCCTACACCCATGATGAGGGCCTCCACCTTCGGCGCGGATCCGACGAGGCGCGTAGGGGCGCACGGCCGCCCAGAACCGCAGGTGCTGGGCAGGTGTGCGCCCCTACACTCATGATGAGGACCTCCACCTTCGGCGAATCGATTGCCCTGTGCCGCCACGCGCATGCGTGGGCTAGCCGCGCCTTCGAGGCATATCCCTTGGGTGGGAGGACAATTGCGCGCCGTGACCGACCCCCACCCCAGCCCTCCCCCTTGCAGGGGGAGGGAACTGGACCTTCCTCCCTTGCAGTGGGAGGAAGCTGAACCGTCCCACTTGTATGGGAAGGGAGCTGAACCCTCCCCCTTTCAGGGGGAGGGCAGGGTGGGGGTTGGTCCTCGGTGGGCGCTGCATCCTCGCGCGAACGCGCGGGTGAGCGAGGAATGGTGAGGGATGCGCCCCTAAAGGCACACCAGGGTCTTCGACGAACCCCCCGAGGTCGCGCGTGAGACGGCGACGGAGAACCGCATCAACTACGCCCGCGCCAACCAGCGACGGCGGACCCTCTCGGTGTCTCCTGAGCCAAACACCCGAGTCGGAGGCAGGCGATCCTTGCTCGCCGGCGCGGCCCGCCGGTATAATGTCCCTATGAGCGCGGAGGAGATGTCTCACCTCGATCGGCGAGGGCGCGCCACGATGGTGGACGTGGGCGATAAGCCCGTCACCGATCGCTGGGCCGTCGCCGCGGGATCGGTGCGCATGCGGCCCGAGACTCTGGCGGCGGCACGCGCCGGCGATCTGAGGAAGGGCGACGTGCGGGCCGCGGCCGAGCTGGCCGGCGTGATGGCCGCCAAACGGACATGGGAGCTCATCCCGCTCTGCCATCCGTTGCCGCTTCATCAGGTGGAAGTGAGGCTGGAGTTTGATGAGGCGCTGCCGGGCGTGCGCTTGCGAGCTACGGCGCGCAGCAGCGGGCGCACCGGCGTCGAGATGGAAGCGCTCACCGCCGTCGCCGTGGCGGCGCTGACGGTCTACGACATGATCAAAGGGCTCGAGAAGGGCGCCCGAATCACCGACATCCGCCTGGTGGAGAAGCACGGCGGGCGGAGCGGTGACATCGTGCTGGAGGAGTAGGGGATGCGTGTGATCGTCCTCTATTTTGCGATCCTGCGCGAGCGCGCCGGGACCCGGCAGGAGAGCCTCGACCTTCCCGATCGGGCCACGCTGGCCGATCTCAAGACGGCCCTGGCCGGCCGACGCCCGGGGCTGGCGCCTCACCTCAATCACGCGGTCATCGCCGTCAATCACGATTTCGCGCAGCCCGAGCAACTCCTTGCCGACGGCGACGAGGTGGGCATCTTCCCCCCGGTGAGCGGAGGCGCCTCGGGCCCCACGATCCTGCGCCTGTCGGAGGAAACCCTCGACCTGAACTCACTTCTCGACTCCCTGATTGCCCCGACCACCGGCGCGGCCTGCGTCTTCACCGGCATTGTCCGACAGCGCACCGAGCGCAGCGACCCGCACGATACCGAGTACCTCGAATACGAGGCCTACCCTCCGATGGCGGAGGAGAAGTTGCGCCAGGTGGCCGATGAGATTCGGGCCCGCTGGCCGGCGGTAGAGGGGATCGGCATCGTCCACCGGCTGGGCAGGCTGGCGGCCGGGACGCCGACCATTCTCGTCGCGTGCACCGCCCCTCACCGCGACACCGGCGTCTTCGAGGCGGCCCGCTATGGGATCGACCGACTCAAGGAGATCGTCCCCGTCTGGAAGAAGGAGATCGGGCCGGACGGGGAACGCTGGGTGGAGGGGAGCTACCACCCCGCCGAGGACGACCGGTCGTCATGACGAGTGCCCCGGCCCAGCCGAACGGCCGCGAGTGGGCCTGGCCCTTCCGCTGCCTGAGCTGCCGCCGCCCGTATTCCCCCGATGGCTTTCCCCATCAGTGTCCCGTGTGCGGAGGGCTCTACGACTTCGCTTCGCCGCTCGTCTATCACCCAGAGCCGCGCGGGCCGGGCCGTCGCGCGGGATTGGAGCGCTACAGGAAGTCTCTCCCTCTTCCTCCGGGCTCGCCGTTGGTGGGCCTGGGCGAGGGCGACACGCCGCTCCTCGAGGCGAAAGTGGGGGAGGCGATCGTCCATTTCAAGTGTGAGCATCTCAACCCGTCCGGCTCGTTCAAAGACCGTGGGGCGGCGGTGTTGGTGAGCGCCCTGGCTGCGCTCGGCGTGGGGGAGGCCGTGGAAGACTCCTCCGGAAACGCGGGTGCGGCCTTCGCCGCCTACGCGGCCCGGGCCGGGATCCGGGCGCGGGTGTATGTACCGTCGTCGGCGGCGGGCCCGAAGCGCCTGCAGATCCAGGCCTACGGGGCCGAGCTCGTGGAGGTGCCGGGGCCCCGGTCGGCCGCGGCGGAGGCCGCCCGGCATGCCGCCGAGGGCGGCCAGGTGTACGCCAGCCATGCCCATCACCCGCATGGCCTGGCAGGGATGGCGACGATCGCATTCGAGATCGTCGAGCAGCTCGGCGTGGCGCCGGGCGCGGTCGTCGTGCCGGTGGGGCAGGGGTCGCTGCTCATCGGCCTGGAGCGCGGCTTCGCGGCGATGAAAGCGGCGGGCGCAATTGGGCAGGCGCCTCAACTGGTGGGGGTGCAGGCTCAAGCGTGCGCTCCGCTGTGGGCTGTGGCGCGAGCCGGCCCGGCCGGATTGGGGTTTGTGCAGGAGGGTGAAACGATCGCCGAGGGGATCCGCATTCGGAACCCCTTGCGCGGTGACGCCGCCCTGGGCGCTGTCGACCGAAGCGGAGGGACCTGGGTCGCGGTCCCCGAAGAGGCGATACAAGAAGGGCAGGCGGAGCTGGCCCGGCTGGGTTTCTTCGTCGAGCCGACCTCGGCGGTCGTGTGGCCGGCGCTGGCGGCGATTGCCTCCGAGCTGCGGCAGCCGACCGTTGCGGTGTTGACAGGCTCGGGTTTCAAGGCGAGGTGAGGGAGGAACAGATGACGCCGCGGGTAGTCATTACCGGGATGGGGGCCGTGAGCCCCCTCGGCCTGAGCGTGGGCGAGTCGTGGCAGAAGGTGGTGGGCGGGGTCTCGGGCGTGGCGCCGATCACGCTTTTCGACGCTTCGGAACTCCTGGTGCGGATCGCCTGCGAGGTGAAGAGCTTCGACCCGGCCTCGTTCATGGAGGCGCGCGAGGCGCGACGGCGAGACCGGTTTGAGCAGTTCGCCTCGGCTGCAGCGAAGGAGGCCATCGCCCAGGCGGGGCTGGAGGTGCCCGACGACGAGCGAGGCCGGGTGGCGGTGATCGTCTCCTCGGCCGTGGGCGGGCTGGCCTCCGTCCAGGATACGGTCATCACGATGGTGAACGACGGGCCGCGGCGAGTGAGCCCGTTTGCCATTCCGATGCTGATGTCCAACGGGGCGGCGGGAATGCTGGCGATCGACCACGGCCTGAGCGGCCCGACGTTCAGCGTGGCCTCCGCCTGCGCCGCCGGCGCGGATGCGATCGGCCAGACGTGGCATCTGCTTCGCGCCGGGGTGGTGGACGCGGCGCTCGCCGGGGCAAGCGAGGCGACGATCACTCGCGTGGGGATCGCGACCTTCGACCGCCTCGGCGCTCTCTCGCGGCGCAACGACCAGCCCGAAGCGACGCCCTCGCCCTTCGACCGCAGCCGGGATGGGCTGGTGATGGGAGAGGGGTCGGCGATCCTTGTGCTCGAGACGCTCGAGCACGCCCGCCGGCGGGGTGCCGTAATCCTGGCCGAGCTGGCCGGCTACGCCGCCACCGCTGACGCCTACCACATCACGGCGCCCGCGGAGGACGGAGCAGGTGGAGCGGCCGCCATCGTCGGCGCGCTCGAATCCGCCGGACTGAACGCCGAAGACGTGGATTACATCAACGCTCACGGCACCGGCACCCAGCTCAACGACATCTCCGAGACGCGGGCCATCAAGGCGGCCCTCGGCGAGCAGGCCTACCGCATCCCGATCTCCTCGACGAAGTCGATGACCGGGCACATGATGGGAGCCACCGGGGCGCTGGAGGCGATCTTCTGCATCGAGGCGATCCGCACCGGGATTATCCCGCCGACGATTCACTACGAGAATCCCGACCCCGACTGTGACCTGGACTACGTGCCCAATCACGCCCGGGAAGGGCGCTTCCGGGTGGTGCTGAGCAACGCCTTCGGATTCGGCGGCCACAACGCCGTCCTGGTGTTGCGGGAGTTCATCGATTAGAATCAGCGCCGACACGATCATGAACTGGCGGGACGCAGAGAACTCAGGCCGCCTGGGGTCGCGGCGTCCCCCCAAGTTCGCTGGAGAAGCGATGCTCACCCCTGAGGACTTTGCCCGCCGGGCGGGCCTGATCTTTCGCGACGGCAGCCTGCTGCGCCGTGCCCTTACCCACCGCTCCTACCTCAACGAGAATTCGGACGCGCTCGAGGACAACGAGCGGCTGGAATTTCTTGGCGACGCCGCTCTCGACTTCCTGACGGGGGCCTGGCTCTACAACCGATTTCCGGAGATTGACGAAGGGCAGCTCACCCGGATGCGCTCCGCGCTGGTGCGAACGGAGCAGCTGGCCCTGTTCGCTCAGGAGATCGATCTTGGCCAGGCGATCCTCCTGGGGAAAGGGGAGGAGGCCTCGGGGGGCCGCGACCGGCCGGCCCTGCTCTGCGGCGCGTTTGAGGGGCTCATCGGCGCAATCTATCTGGAGGGCGGGCTGGATGTCGTCTCCGCGTTCATGGAGCCACGATTGACCCAGGCGATGGCGATCGTCTTCGAGGACGAGAGCCTTCTCGACCCTCGGAGCCAGCTCCAGGTGTGGGCTCAGGGGGAGGTGGGGCTCACCCCGCGCTACCGCACAGTGGAATCCTACGGCCCGGATCACGCCAGGGAGTTTGTCGTCGAGGTGACGGTCGGGGACGAGGCACAGGGGCGCGGGGTGGGGAAGAGCAAGCAGGAAGCGGCCCAGCGGGCTGCCGCTGACGCCCTCGCCCGGATCGGATCGCGGGCCTAGGACCAGGGCGACTCGGATTTGAGATGGATCGACCGACCAGAACCCACGCCCCTCTGAAATCCCTCGAGCTGCAGGGCTACAAGACCTTCGCCACGAAGACGACCTTCGAATTCGGCCGGACGATCACGGCGATCGTGGGGCCCAACGGCTCGGGAAAGTCCAACATTGCCGACGCCATCCGCTGGGTGCTCGGGGAGCAATCCTATTCTCTCCTGCGGGGGAAGCGCACCGAGGACATGATCTTCGCCGGCTCGGAGGCCCGGCCGAGGGCCAGCATGGCCTCGGTCGCCATCACCTTCGACAACAGCGACGGCTGGCTGCCGACCGATTTCGCCGAGGTGAGCATTGGCCGGCGCGCCTACCGCGATGGGCAGAACGAATACATCCTCAACGGTCAGCGGGTGCGCCTGCGAGAAGTGGCCGAGCTCCTGGCGAATGTGGGCCTGGCGGAGCGGACCTACACGATCATCGGGCAGGGGCTCGTCGACGCGGCGCTCTCCCTTAAGGCGGAGGAGCGCCGCCGCCTCTTTGAGGAGGCCGCCGGCATCGCCCTCTACCGCTCTCGCCGGGAGGAGGCGCTCAAGCGCCTCGAAGCCACCCGGAGGAATCTCGAGCGAGTCCAGGATATCCTGGCCGAGCTGCGCCCTCGGCTCCGCAGCCTGGAGCGCCAGGCGCAGCGGGCGCGCGACTACGACCAGGTGAAGACCGATCTGGAAGCCTCGCTGCGCCAGTGGTATGGCTACCACTGGCACCGGATGAGCCGGATCGTCTCGGAGGCGCGCGAGGAAGCCGGGCGGCTGACCGCGCGACGGGACGACGTACGTTCCGCCCTAGATTCCGTCGAGAGCCAGCTCTCGGCCACCCGACAGCGAATTGACCGGCTCAGGTCGGAGCTTCACGAAAGGTCCAGGCAGGTCTCCTCGCTCTACGGAGAACGCGAGCGCCTGGGGACTCAGCTTGCCGTGGCCCAGGAGCGCCTTCGCTGGCTGAACGAGGAAGAGAAGCAACACGTCGTCGAGCTGGCGGGTGGGGAGCAGGCGCGGGAGGCGCTCCTTCAGAAGGTGGAAGACGCCCGCAGGGAGACCGAGGCGGCGAAGCAGGCCATGACGCAGGCCGACGCCGACCGGGCTGCGGCGCAGGGGGCCGGCGAGATGGTGGCCCAGCCCGGCGTCCCAGCGATTGCCCGCCTTGAGTCGGTCGGCCGTGCGCTGGAGGAGCTGGCGGTTCGCCAGGCGTCCTGGCGAGGGGTTCTCGCCCAGGCCGAGAGGCGGCTCCAAGACGCACGCAGGCGCCGGGAAGAGGGCGATAGCGGGCTGCGTGCGGCCCGTGAGGCGGAGGGACGGGCCGAGGCAGCCCTGGCTGCCTCCCGCGAGCGCCTGTCAGGCGCCGAGCGAAGCCGGCTAGCGTCGGCCGCTGCGGAGGAGCAGGCGGAGCGTAGACTGAGCCAGAGGGATGCGGAGAGGGCCGAAGCCCTCGAGCGGGCGCAGAAGTTGGAAGGAGATGTCGCCCGGCTCGAGGCGCGACTGGAAGGGCTGAAGCGTCACGAAGCCGAGGCCGAGGAGATCTTTGCCCACCTGGCGAAGGCGGCCGAGGAAGGCCGCCTGGCGAGCGCCGTTCGCCGGCTGGGTGAGGCGTTGCGCGTGCCGCCGGAATATGAGAAGGCGATCGCCAGCGCCCTGGGCGAGTTTGGGGATGGGCTGGCCCTTGGGACTCCGGATGACGTCACGGCGGCGTTGGCGCTGCTGGACGGAGACGAGCGGCACGCCGCCTTCGTCCCTCTGAACGCCCTACGCGAGCCGGCTCCCCGTCTGGACGCCAACGGGGCGGATCTCATGGGCAATGCGGCGGCGCTTGTCGAGGTGGAGGCGGAGGTTCGCCCGGTGGTGGATCTGCTTCTCGGCCGGACGCTGATCGTCCGTGATCGTGCCGCCGCCCGAGCTCTTCTGGCTCACCTGCCTCTCGACGCTCGTGTGGTGACGCTTGCGGGCGAGATGTTCCACCCGGGCGGCGCCGTGGTCGTGGCCGGAGGCGTGCGCCGCAAAGGCTCGCGGGCCAGATCGATCGGGCAGGTGGAGGGGCTGGCGCATCAGGCGCAGTCGTCGCTCGCGACCGAGAAGGAGCGATTCAACCAGGCCACCCGGGAAGCGGAAGTGGCCCGCGCCGCGCACATCGCCGGCAAGCGGAGCCTCGAGGAGGCTCTCGAGAAAGAACGCGATGAACGCGGGCTTCTCAAAGAAGCGGAGGTCGCCCTGGAAGCGGCGCGGCGAACGCGCGCTGTGTTGGATGCGGAGATCGCCGGGCTCGCGGAGGAAGTGGCCGGGGCGGAGGAAGATCTTGTTCGGGTGGAGCAAGAGGGAGCTCCGTTTTCTTCGGAGCGGGAACGTCTTGAGGCCGAAGTGAGGGTGGCCGGCGAATTCCTGAAGGCCTCGGAGAGCGGTGATAAAGCCTGGTGGGTGGCCCAGGCAGACGCGAAGAGCGAGGCAGCCCGCAAGTCCTTCGAGCGCGCTCAGGCCCGTGAGTCGGAGCTCGCCGAACAGGCGATTCCGCTGGAACGACAGGCGGCCCAACGTCGAACGAGGCTGGAGGCAAACCGGGGGGAACAATCCCGGCTGCGGGACGAGGTGGTTCATGCGAGCCAGGCAGCCCAGGTGATCGAGCAGCGCCTGACGGAACTGCGCAGCGGGAACGAGCCGGCGGAAGCCCTTCTGGCGGAGTCGGAGCGGCAGCGAACGGAGCTCGAAGCCGCGGAGAGCCGCGCCCGAAGCGAGATGCAGGAGGCCGAGCGTAGCCATTCCCAGGCGCAGATCGAATTGGCCAGGCGCCAGGAGGAGATGAACAGCCTCCGCAGGCGGATCGAAGACGATTTCGGCCTGGTGGAATTCGATTTCGACGAATCGACCACGAGCCAGTCGCCGCTCCCGATCGAGGGCCTGGTAGAGCGACTGCCGGTGGTCGAGTTGCTTCCTCTGGAAGTGGAGACGCAGGTGGAGAGGTTGCGCGCCCAACTCCGGCGCATGGGTGCGGTGAATCCGGAAGCCCAGCGCGAGTATGTCGAGGTGAAAGAACGGGTGGAGTTCCTCACGACTCAAGTGGACGACCTGCGCAAGGCCGAGGGCCAGCTGGAGGAGGTGATCGCCGAGCTCGATCTCCTGATGGAGCGCGAGTTCCGCAAGACCTTCGACGCGGTGGCGGGGGTCTTCCGCGACACCTTCACTCTGCTCTTCGGCGGGGGCTCGGCCCGCCTGCGCCTGACCGATCCCGACGACATGACCACAACCGGGATCGACATCGAGGCCAGGCTGCCGGGCCGGCGTGAGCAAGGCCTGGCGATGCTCTCCGGCGGGGAGCGAAGCCTCACCGCCTGCGCCCTCGTCTTCGCCCTGCTGCGCGTTTCTCCGACGCCTTTCTGCGTTCTCGATGAAGTGGACGCCATGCTGGATGAAGCCAACGTCCAGCGATTCCGCCAAATGCTCCAAGAGCTGAGCGAGCAGACTCAGTTCCTTGTCATCACGCACAACCGCGAGACCGTGCAGGCGGCTGATGTCGTGTATGGCGTGACCATGGGGCGCGACTCGGCCAGCACGGTGATCAGCCTTCGGCTCGACGAGGCCGAGGCGCGGCTGAGGACCCGCTGAGGGCGGAAGGGAAAGCAGGGCTGAGGGAGGTCGAAGCCCGCCCTTCGCCCTTCGACTTCGCTCAGGGGCGGCCGCAGGGTGGCCGCATGCTCGTGCGGTCGAAGGGCGGCCTCCGCTCAGGGCGTTGCCCCGGGGCGCAGGCAAGCTCCTTCCTGGCGGACTTGAAGTAGGGCCTCCGCTCAGGGCGTTGCCCCGGGCCGCAGGCAGGTCCTTCGCTGGCGGGCTTGGGGGGCGGCCTCCGCTCAGGGCGTTGCCCCGTGCCGGGGGGCACGCAGCCCTTGCTGTCGCCAAGCTCCGGAGCTGCTTCGCGATAGGCTCCGGAGCCTGTTTGAGCGGTCGCGCCGGCCCCAATTGCCTCGAGAGAACATTTGTGCTATAGTGGCAGCATGGGGTTGCTCGAAAATCTCTCGCACGCCGCGCAAGCAGGGCTTTGGGAATCCGAGGGAGAGGCTCGTGCTCCCCGCCCGGCCGGTAGATGTGGGGGAGGGCGGAAGAACAAAGAGTCATGGATCGAGGTCGGTGAGACAAGCATCCCCGTGACGCTTGCGGCGGCGGGCGGAGGCAAGACGGTCCGGCTTCTCAAGGCCATGCTGACCACCGCCTGCGAGCGCGATTGCCTCTACTGCAGTTTCCGGGCCGGGCAGGATTGCCGGAGAGAGACTTTCAGGCCCGATGAGATGGCCAGGCTGTATGCCCGGATCCATAGGGCGGGGCTGGTGGACGGCCTCTTCCTCAGCACCGGGATTCTTAAGGGCGGAGCGAACACGCAGGACCGTCTTCTCGATACCGCCGAGATCCTGCGGGGCCGGCTGGGCTATCGCGGCTACCTCCACCTGAAGATCATGCCGGGCGCGGAGCGGGGACAGGTCCGGCGGGCCATGCAGCTGGCGGATCGGGTGAGCGTCAACCTGGAGGCGCCAAACCCTGGCCGCCTCGAGCGTCTGGCGCCGCACAAGGGATTTGAGGAAGAGCTGGTGGCGCCTCTGCGCTGGGTGAACGAGCTCCGCCATGAGATGGACGAGGGATCCGCATGGAGAGGGCGGATGCCGTCGAGCGCCACGCAGTTCGTCGTCGGCGCGGCGGGCGAGACCGATCTGGAAATCCTCTCGACAAGTGAGAGGCTTCTCTGCAGTTTCGGGCTGACCCGGGTCTACTACATGGCCTTCAACCCTGTGCAGGGAACGCCGCTGGAGAATCACCCGGCGGAGGATCCTATCCGGGAGCATCGTCTCTACCAGGCCTCCTTCCTGATTCGGGACTACGGGTTCGACCTGGAGGACCTTCCGTTCGGCGGTGACGGACGGCTTCCTTTGGAACGCGATCCGAAGCAGGGCTATGCCGAGGCTCATCTGCGGCACCGTCCGGTGGAGCTGAGCCTCGCCGGGCGGGATGAGCTTCTCCGTGTCCCGGGGATCGGGCCCCGCGGCGCCGAGGCGATCCTGCGGGCGAGGCGAGAGGCTGACGGGCTGCGCGATCTGCGCGACCTGCGCCGCCTGGGGATCGTCGCCGAGCGGGCGGCGCCGTGGGTCACGCTGCGCGGCCGCGCCGCTCCGATCCAGCTGCCTCTTCTCTGAGGGCCACGGTCGCCCGCACCGCGGCGAGGTCGTGACACGGCGAGCCCATGGCGATTCGCGGCAAGGGGGCCCCTTTGAGAAGCCACGCGCGCCGCGAACGTTGACAAAACCCGGGGAACGGTTAGAATCCCGCCGCGCCGAAGTGGCGGAATTGGCAGACGCGCTGCGTTCAGGGCGCAGTGGGCGAAAGCCTGTGTGGGTTCAAATCCCACCTTCGGCATCGACAGCCCCTCGAGGGCTGTCTTCGTTTCGTCGGCGAGGCCGACGTGACTAGGTCCTTGTCGCCCGTTGTTCTCGCCGTGGTATCGTTCCTTCTCAGCATGCTGAGCGGCGGGTCTCAGATGCCATGAACCGATCCCGCGTCGTCCGGCCGGGGCACCTTTCCGTGGCCGGTGCGTGCCAATGGCCCCCACCCCGTTCGGGCCGCGAAGCCCCGGCTCGCCGGGGCGAGACGGCCTGCACTCGCCCGCAGGTGCAGTGCAGGTGAGCGGAGGGACCCCCGGCAGTTGCTCGGTCAACAAAGTGATGAAGATTTGCCGGGGGAGGGGAGGTTCCCTTAGGAGGCAAGGGGCGGCGGAGCCGCCCCTTGCCTCCCAAGACCTCCACCCCCTCTCCGCTTTTCCCGCAATGCATGAAAGGATCGCGACAAGCGGAGCCCCAATGGGGTGCTCCGCGAAGGGGGTAGGGGGAGAGGCGGAAAGTCTCTGGGGGCATGTCCTAATCCGACGGATTCTGGGTCTCGCGACCCGCGCCTACGCTGCCCAAGCAGAATCCCGTGTGGCGACGGCTCCCGCGGAGGGATCGCTCGCACCAACCAAGGGTTGCCGTGGAGCCGCGGAAGGTGTAACCTCTACGCGATGGACGAGAGCAAGCCACGACGCGGCGCCGGCTCGCGAGCATGGCTTCTGGCGGCGGCCGCCGCGGCCGTGCTGATCTTCGGGGACCTGAGTCAGCGCATGGCCGAAGCCCGTCGTCTCGAGACCGAGGCGCGCCTGGCGCAAACGCAAGTGGCCTCCCTCGAGGCGGAGAACGACCGCCTGCGCACGCAGATGGCCGCGGCGACGAGCGGCGTGCTGGTGGAACAGTGGGCGCGAGGCGAGGCGGGGATGGTGTTGCCCGGAGAAAGGCTGATGGTGCCGATCAATCCGCTGGAGGGCACGCCCACCGTCTGGCCGCCGGAGACGCCGATGCCGGATCTGCCTCGGCCGTGGGAGGTATGGCTGACGCTGCTCTTCGGCGATTGATTCCTTGACGCCGAAGGAACCGGCGTGCTATAATCCGCCCCGCACGAAGGGGGAGGGTAGTCACAAGCGCTGCGGGGTGGAGCAGTGGCAGCTCGTCAGGCTCATAACCTGAAGGTCGCAGGTTCAAGTCCTGCCCCCGCTACCTGAGAATGCAGCCAGCGGCCTGTGGCCCGAGAAAGCCATAGGCCGTTTGCTACCGGCGAGGTAGCTCAATGGCAGAGCAGGGGACTCATAAGCCCTTGGTTGTGAGTTCAAATCTCACCCTCGCCACCTGAAGGCCCTCACCGCGGAGCCCGCAGAGAAACCCCGATCTCTGCATCCTCGGCGCAATTGATCTCCATACGCATTTGCTTTAAGGGAAACACCGAGACGCGCGCGGCCTCGCAGCGTCTGCGAGCGTAGTTGATGTTGGTTTCCGTCGCCAGATAGGCGCGCGAACCCTCGCGTACGGCGGGGCCCCCAGGCTCTTCCCTCACGAGAGGACCAAGAAACCCGGTTTCTCGCAGAAACCGGGTTTCTTGGCCATCGCAGAGGCCGGGGTCAGGTGACTACGGCTCGGGCAGCGGAATCATCTCCTCCGTCCGCAGATCGACGTAGTTCGTGAATCGCTCGGCGTCGGTGGCCATCGTCATCGATCCCACGACCTCGCCGTCCCTCAGCAGTTCGCCTTCTTTGGATCCGTCTGGCAGGAACAGGAAGCGAATTTCGTAACCGCGTTCGGCGTCCACGCCCACCACGGTCCCGCCTACGGCGCGCCCCTGCTCGTCGAACTGATCCAGAAGGATGCTCACCTCGAAGTTGAGCGTTCCCAGCGTGGGATGCTCCCAGGCCACCGTTCCATCACCCGTCTGCGGCCCGAACTCCGGCTCGCGGCCTGCGCCGGGGATGCTGAAGGACCGCTGCTCGTGCACGGTCCCTTCGACGCTGCCGGTCATCACCGCCTCGATATCCATGAGAGCCAGAGCATCGTCGGGCGTAGGGACGGAGCTGGCATACCAACCGCTCGAGCGGGATTGCTGGAAGGCGTCGACCACGATCTGCGGCGCGCCGGCGGCCTCGAGCCGGGCCTGGTAGAGTTCCACGACTTGTCCCTCGATATCCGGCGAGGCGTTCCACAACTGGTAGTCCATGAGCGATTCGGCGGGTTCTTGCATGGCGCTCAACGGCTCCCACAGCAATTCGTTCCAGCCGTCTGCCGTTGCCAGGCGAGGATCACCCATCGGCACCAGGTCTTCGATGGCTGAGACCAGGCTCTCCGGGCTATCCTGTGGGATGGTGACCATCTCCATGGGGATCGTCTGGAGATCCTGCTCCGCGATCAGTGCCGGCGTGACCGAATCGCCGCCGGCCGTCTCGAACGTCACGCTCGGATCGGCCGCGGCGGGGCAGGCGCCCGCCGGAGCGGCGATGGCGCCGCTCGGCGGCAGGGGCTGCCGGAATTCCACGGGCACGTTCTGGATCTGCACCAGGGGGCGGGCTAGCGGCGCGGCCATTCTGCTGGCCCCCCACGGCAACCACGACGCCGTTGACGTGTCGGGGGCCACGAGGGCCATGGCGGTTGTGCCGTCCTGATAGTAGTCCCGGATGGCCTCCAGATCGTAGAGGACATTGGCCATTTGCGAAGCCACGGCGAAATCCGCATCCGCTGCCTCTTCGTCGGAGGCGGATGGGGTGACCGGCGCGGCCTCGGCCGTCGGGGAGGCCGCTGAGGTCGGCGGGGAGGGTGGCGCCCCGCACGCCGAGACCGCAAAGGCTATCAGAAGAATGATCGAGATGTTTCGCATGGGTCCTCCGGTTGTGCCCTCCAGGAAGTGTCGCTCCCGCATTCTACTGCCGGCCGAGCCGGGCGCTCCCGGTACGGAAGGTCTAGAGGGGGGAAGCCCCTCACCGCAGAGTACGCTGAGATCGCAGAGATCCTCTTTTCTCTCTGCGCTCTCTGCGGTCTCCGCGGTGAAAGCTCTTCCCCGCGGGCTCGGCTCGATGGAAGTGGGGCCGGCGGCGTTGTCAGGCCTTCGCCGACCAGAGTACGAGCGCCGTGAGGCACGCTCCAACGGTCCGGCCGTCGCGGGGTAAGATGGTGAAGTAGCCGGTGATGTTTGTCCGGTGGGACTGTGCCATCCGGCAGTCGCACCAATCCCCCTATGCGCACCAAAATGGTGGGGGAGTAGTGGCCTCCGTGGCGGCGGGAGCAACATGCTGTCCGCACGGTCGCGCCGCATCCCGGCCCCGGTCGTTGCCGGCGAGACGCAACCGCAATAGGGAAGCATTCGCCGGGCGGCAGCGGGGTGGTAGAGTCTCGGAACGATGAGAGTACGACTGAAGCATGCGATGGCGAAACAGCCGGCCAGCAGCGTGACGCTCAAGGAAACAGGGTCTCGAACCGCGGGCGGGTCGACGGCGGAGCCCTTTTCTCGACGGCGCTTCTTCATTCGGGGCGTCGTGCAGGGCGTGGGGTTCCGCCCGTTTGTCTACTCGCTGGCGGAGCGCCTCGGCCTGGCCGGCTGGGTGTGCAATACTTCCGCCGGCGTGATCGTCGAAGCCGAAGGGCCTCTCCATTCTCTGGAGGCCTTCGCCGCATTCCTCGTGAGCGAGGCCCCGCCCCTGGCCCGGATCGATGGGGTTACCAGCGAGGAGGCGGATCCGATCGAGGAAACCGGGTTTGCGATCCGGGAGAGCCGGCCCGAGCCGGGCGCTTTCCAGCCGATCTCCCCGGATCTCTGCGTCTGCCCCGACTGCTTGCGGGAGCTGGCCGACCCGGCGGATCGCCGCTACCGCTACCCCTTCATCAACTGCACGAATTGCGGCCCGCGCTTCACCATCATCACCGATATCCCTTACGACCGCCCGAACACGACGATGTCGGCCTTCGAGATGTGCCCTGATTGCGCGCGGGAGTATCACGACCCGCGCAACCGCCGCTTCCACACGCAGCCCATCGCCTGCCCCACGTGTGGGCCGAACGTGTGGCTCAGCGGGCCGGGGGTGAACGCCCAGAGGGAGGCGGCGATCCCTGAGGCGCGGCGGCTTCTCCGTGAGGGACGCATTGTCGCTGCAAGGGGCCTGGGCGGCTTTCACCTGGCTTGCGATGCGACGAACGACGCGGCCGTGAGGGCCCTGCGGGAACGCAAGGGGCGGGTGGACAAACCTTTCGCCCTGATGATGGCCGACCCGGCCCAGGCGGAGCGGCATTGCCATCTCTCGTTCGAGGAGAGAGCGCTTTTCGAATCCCGCGAGCGCCCGATCGTCCTGCTCATGGCGAGAGAAGGCGCCGAGCCTGCGATCTCTCGATGGGTGGCGCCGCGCCAGAAGACGCTGGGCGTGATGCTTCCCTACACTCCGCTGCACGCGCTCCTCCTGGAGGCGGAAGCCCCAGGCCGGCCGTTCCCACCGCTCGTCATGACGAGCGGCAACTACGCCGAAGAGCCCATCGCCACCGGCAACGACGAAGCTCAGACGCGGCTTGCCTCGCTGGCGGATGCCTTTCTCCTGCATGACCGGGCAATCCACATCCGCACCGACGACTCGGTCGTGCGCTTCTTCCGCGGCGCCGAGCTTCCGATCCGTCGCTCCAGAGGCTATGCCCCCTATCCGGTCCATCTATCGTTCGATGCGCCGCCGATCCTGGCTGTGGGCGCAGAGCTCAAGAACGCGTTCTGCCTGACGCGCGAGCGCTATGCATTCCTCAGCCACCACATCGGGGACCTGGAAAACTACGAGACGCTGCAGTCGTTTGAGGCCGGCATCGCGCACCTCGAGGGCCTCTTCCGAATCCGGCCCGAGGCGATCGCCCACGACCTGCACCCGGACTACCTGGCGACCCGCTACGCCCGGCGTCGGAGCCAGGAGGGAAGCCTGGTGGCGATCGGGGTGCAGCACCACCACGCCCACATTGCAGCCTGCATGGCCGAGCACGGCGATGAGCCCGGGGCGCGAGTGATCGGCGTGGCCTTCGACGGAACGGGCTACGGCACCGACGGTGCGATCTGGGGCGGGGAGTTCCTGCAGGCCGGGTACCGCGACTTCGAGCGGCTCTTCCATCTCGACTACGTCCGGCTTCCCGGCGGCGATGCCGCGACCCGCAAACCGGCGCGGGCGGCGCTGGCCCACCTGCTCGCAGCCGGCGTGAACCTCGAGGACAGTATGGCGCCGATGCGCGCCCTCTCGGCCGCCGAGAAGGCCGCGGTGGAGCACCAGGCCAGGACGGGCCTCAACGCCCCGCCGACCTCGAGCATGGGACGTCTGTTCGACGCCGTGGCTTCCATCGCCGGCGTGCGTCACGAGGTGAACTACGAGGGGCAGGCGGCGATCGAGCTCGAAGCCATTGCCGACCCCGGCGAGGAATCAGCCTACCGTTTTGAGCTTGGCGACGGCGTCGTGAGCGCCGCGCCGGTGATTCGGGAGATCGTCCAGGATGTGCGCGCAGGAGTGACCGCCGAGAGCGTCTCGGCCAAGTTCCACAACGCCGCGGCCGAGATGATCGCTGAGGTATGCGGCCGGATCCGGGAGGAGCACGGGCTGCCGGTCGTGGCGTTAAGCGGCGGCGTGTTCCAGAACCTGACGCTCCTGGCCAAGGCCGCGGAACGGCTCGAGGGAGCAGGCTTCGAGGTTCGAACGCACCGGCTTGTGCCGCCGAACGACGGCGGGATCTCGTTGGGGCAGGCCGCAATCGCAGCGCTCCGTATTGGGGCGCAGGCTTAGGGAGCGCGGAGGACCGAGATGTGCCTGGCCATTCCAGGTAGGGTGACGGAGATCTACACCGTCAACGGGTCGAAGATGGGGAAGGTGGATTTCGGTGGGGTCGTGCGTGAGGCGTGCCTCGACTTCCTGCCGGAGATTCAGGTGGGCGAGTACACGATCGTTCATGTGGGTTTCGGGATCAGCCGGCTGGACGAGGAGGAGGCCCGCAAGACGCTCGAGTTGTTGGGGGAGATCGAGGCCTCTGAGGGCGAGACTCCGGACGGGGCCACAGTCTCCGGAGCCTAGTTGAGGGACACGGTGGGGCGAGAATGGGGAGGGGTCCGTGGCAGAACGTGGTATTGGAGACCGCTTCGTCGCCGCTCGAAGTGCGGGCTCCTCAGCGAGACACTTGGTGTAGGGGGGTCTACAAGGGGAACGAATGGGCGGGGCTTCGTCGAAGAGTAGGCGATGGGGGAGTCTCCATCGTCTTGCAGAGAGACTCTGGTATGTCACCCTGAGGGAGGCCCGAAAGGCCGACCGAAGGGTCCCCGAGGCGCGGGTCTCCAACGGGGGCCTGCGTCTCGAATGGGCGGTATTGGAGATTCTTCGTCGCCCTGCAAACTCCGCGGGGCTCCTCAGGATGACATCGGATGGTGAGGGCGAGTTCGAGGCGGGCTGGCAGGATTCGTGAAGGGAAGGCGGGGCGCAGGGACGATCGATGAAGTACCTGGATGAGTATCGCGACGGCGCGTTGACGCGCAAGCTGCTCGACGAGCTCGAGCGCACGATCACCCGGCCGTGGAAGGTGATGGAAATCTGCGGCGGCCAGACCCATTCGATCATGAAGAGCGGGCTCCACGAGCTTCTCCCGGCGCAACTCGAGCTCGTTCATGGGCCAGGGTGCCCGGTGTGCGTGACTCCGCTGGAGCTCATCGACAAGGCCCTCTTGCTGGCCTCTCGGCCGGAGGTGATCTTCACCTCCTACGGCGACATGCTCCGAGTTCCCGGCTCCGGCAAGGACCTCTTCAGTGTGCGCGGAGCCGGGGGCGACGTGCGGGTGGTGTATTCGCCGCTGGACGCGCTGCGCATTGCCCGGGAGAACCCGGAGAAGCAAGTGGTCTTCTTCGCCATCGGTTTCGAGACGACCGCGCCGGCGAACGCGATGGCCGTGGTCCAGGCGGAGGCGCAGGGGATCGATAACTTCAGTGCCCTCGTCTCACACGTCACCGTGCCGCCGGCGATCACGGCGATCCTCGAGTCGGCGGAGGCGAGGGTGAACGGCTTTCTGGCGGCGGGGCACGTGTGCACGGTGATGGGCTTCTGGGAGTATGAGGCTCTGGCGGCGAGATTCCATGTGCCCATCGTCGTGACCGGGTTTGAGCCGGTGGACATCGCGCAGGGCCTGCTCTGGTGCGTTCGGCAATTGGAGGAGGGGCGGGCGGAGGC
>DATEAV010000044.1:0-15499 GCA_035288185.1 Anaerolineales bacterium
GCCCGCCCCGCCGGCCCCCGTCAGCACCAGGCTGCGCCCTCCCCTGGCCACCGAGGCGGCGTGCAGGAGAAGCGCGCCGGCCTCGCTCGCCAGGTAACGCAGGCAGGGATGGACCAACATGTGGTGCACCATCGGGATCGCGAGCCGATTGCCGCGGGCCTCGATCCGCGCCTCTCGCTCTCCCAGCTCGACCCGGCTTCTCCAGCGAGCCAGGGCCTTGTGTTGGTGGGGGCGGAGGCCGCGCCCTCCCTTCCCCCATTTCAGCCTCACGCAGGGAACGCCTCCCGGAGGAACTCCGGAGTGATACCCATACTCATCAGCGAAGTAGGCTCTTACGCTGGCGTCTTCCGCCCCCACCTGCAATCCGAGCAATTTGTGGAAGTCAAACGAGAGCGGCTGCACGACGGTTCCCTGCGGCCTTCATGAGCAGCGCCTCGTACGACTCGGCCACGCGTCGGATGTCGTAGCGCGCCGCCATCGCTCGGCTCGCCTGCTTCATGCGCGCCAGGCGCTCCGGATCTTCCAGACACCAGCGCAGCGCCTGGCGAAAGCCGGCGGCATCCTCGGGAGCGCACGTCTTGCCGTTTCTCCCATCTTGCACGAGCTCCGCCAGGCCGCCCACGTTGCTGGCGAGGATCGCCAGCCCGTGCGAGAGCGCCTGGACGCCGACGACCGGCAGCCCTTCCGAGAGCGAGGGCATGAAGAGCAGATCGGCCTCGGCCAACCGACGCGAAGCCTCATCCGGGGTCACCCAGCCGGTGAGGGCGACGCGCCCCTGGAGCCCCAGCTTCGTGATTCTCTCCTCGACCTCCGGCCTCGCCGGCCCATCGCCGACGAGCGTGCACTGCCATTCCACATCCCTCAGGTCCCCCAGCCTCTCCACGAGGAACACGAGGTTCTTCTGCTGCTGAAACCGCCCGACAAAGACGATCCGTGGAGGCTCGCCGATTTCGATCGCCGGCTCGCCCTGCTCCAGCCTCACCCCGTTCGGGATCACCTCGATCGGCACGTTGTAGTGCCGGGCCGCAAGGCTGCGCGTGTATTCGCTCACGGCCGCCACCGAGGCTGCGCCGCGCCAGATCGCGCCGGTGAGGGGATACACCCAGCGAAACCAGCGGCGGGTCTTCTCCGGCACGCCCCCGGGGACGTCGCCGAGGTGCGCAGTGATCACGTAGGGGACGCCCGTCAGCCGAGAAACGATGAACGCCAGCGCGCCGGTGGGCACGGCGAAGTGGGCATGGAGCACGTCCGGTTTCCATGCCCGCGCCAGGCGGAGGGCCGGGAGTAGCGCGGCCACTAGGTAGCCTGCCATCGCCAGGAAGGAGGCGCGGTAGGGAGAACGGCGGCCTGTGCGGACCCTCCACACCGTGACGCCTGCCGCCTCCTCCCGGGCCGGCAAGCCGGGCAGGCGGGCGGTGATGACCCGCAGCGAGTGGCCGCGCTCCGCCAGAGCCCGGGCGAGATCCGCGCTCGCCTGCCCGCCGCCCCCGCCCACGGGCGGGTATTCGTAGTTGAGGATGATGATTCTCAAGGTCTCTCGTCGGGCGCGGGGATTCAGCGCGCCCGCGTCGGCTCGGCGCGCCGCCCGTCGACCACCCGCCGCACGGTGTAGGTGGGCTTGGCCTGGGATTCGTGGTAGGTGCGCACCAGGAGCTCCGCGATGAGCCCCATCAGGATCGACTGGAATCCCAGGATGAAGATCATGGTCGACATCTGAAAGAGAGGCGAGGAGAGCACAGAGATCTGGAAGACGAGACGGCGGACCGCCAAATAGAGGAGAGTCGCGCCGCTGACGGCCATCAAGGCGATGCCCGTGCCTCCGAAGAGGTAGATCGGCTTGTTCGCATAGCTCAGCAGGAACTTGACGGTGAAGAGATCGAGGAGCACCTTGAGCGTCCGCTCCAGGCCGTACTTCGTCCTCCCGAAACGCCGTGGATGATGGCGGACGGGCATCTCCGCGATCCGGGCGCCCACCGACTTGGCGTACGCGGGGATGAAGCGGTGCATCTCGCCGTAGAGGCGGAAGCCCTCCAGCACTTCCCGGCGGTAGGCCTTCAGCGTGCAGCCGTAGTCGTGCAGCGGCACGCCGGTGACCGCCGAGATCAGTCCGTTGGCCATTCGGGAAGGGAGCGTCCGCGTCAGGAAAGCGTCTTTGCGGTTCGTCCGCCAGCCTGAGACGACATCGCTCCCCTCCTCCAGCTTGGCCAGCATCATGGGGATGTCGGCGGGGTCATTCTGCAGGTCGGCATCGATCAGCACGATCACATCGCCGGAGGAATGGTCGATCCCGGCGGCGATTGCCGCCGTCTGCCCGTAGTTGCGCCGGAGCTGCACCAGCCGTGAGTGATGATCGGCGGCCACAAGCGCCTCGAGCGCAGCCGGGCTGCCGTCGCTCGATCCGTCGTCGACGAAAACCAGCTCATACTCGATCCCCCGGAGCGCCTCCGTCAGCGCGGCGTGAAGCGGCCCGACGCTCTCCTCTTCATTGAAGACCGGGATGACGACGGATACGTTCATAGTCCCGCCCTGTTGATTAGACCTGACAGGTCTTGAGAGACCTGTCAGGTCTATCCTGTTTCGATCAATCCACCCCGTTGCCGGCGTTGCGGATCACCGCCGTGACGCCGCTCTCCCATTGGTGCCAATCCCCGAAGTGACGGCGCAGAATCGCCAGGCCCTCGCCGATCGGCGGCAGGCCGACCAATTCCATGTCGGCATCGACCATGATCCGGGCGAGGTCGCGATAGGTGATCTTTGGATCCCAGCCGAGCAGCCGGCGCGCCTTGGAGGCATCGGCCTGCAGGTAGTCCACCTCGGTGGGGCGGAAGTAGCGGGGATCGATCTCCACGTGCTCGTGCCAATCGAGCCCGGCATAGCCGAAGGCTTCCCCCACAAACTCCCGCATCGTCGGCGCCACGCCCGTTCCGAGGACGTAGTCCCCCGGCTCGTCCTGCTGGAGCATCTTCCACATCGCCTCGACGTATTCCGGGGCGTAGCCATAGTCGCGCCGCGTGTCCAGGTTGCCGAGGTAGGTTTTCTTTTGGAGCCCGGCCAGGATGCGCGCCACGGCCCGCGTCACCTTGCGGGAGAGAAAGGTCTCACCGCGCCGGGGGCTCTCGTGATTGAAGAGCACGCCGTTGACCGCGAACATCTGATAGGCTTCGCGATAGTTGGCCGCCATCCAGTAGGCATACAGCTTGGCGATGGCGTAGGGGCTTCTCGGCCTGAAAGGCGTATCCTCGTTTTGCGGCGCCGGGGCGCTCCCATACATTTCGCTGGAAGAGGCCTGGTAGTACCGGGCACGCAGGCCGCTCCGTCGGATTGCCTCCAGGATGCGCGTCGTTCCCAGGCCGGTCACGGAGCCGGTGTATTCGGGAATCTCGAAACTCACCTTGACGTGCGAAAGGGCCCCAAGGTGATAGACCTCGTCCGGGCGTACGTTGTAGATCAGATTGGCTAGCTGTTCGGAGTTGGTCAGGTCGCCATAGTGAAGGAACAGGCGAGCGCTGGGATCGTGCGGGTCCTGATAGATGTGGTCAATGCGGCCCGTATTGAACGTGCTGGCCTTGCGGATCAGGCCATGGACCTCATAGCCCTTGCTCAGGAGAAGCTCGGCCAGGTAGGAGCCATCCTGGCCGGTCACGCCGGTGATCACCGCCTTGGGCATCTGGACTCCACGTTTCAAAATTCAAGTGCTGAATTATACCGCCGGGGTTCGGGCCGTCAAGCGTCGCCGGCGTCGCCAATCGCGGGCCAAAGGGAGCACGATGGCTAAGATGGAGAAAACCGCCAGGAGGGCCAGCGTTCCGTTGAGCCCCAGCGAGGGCGTGCCCACGTATCGCCCGAGGTACCACTGCAGGAAGATGAGAACGACGCCGGCGACGATCACGATCGTCCGCCTCAACCACGTGCCCCCCACCTGGCGAGCATGGGCCCACGCCCATCCCGCCAGCCCGGCCTGCGCCGCCAGAAACACCGACCGGTAGCGGACGTTGTCCCAGCCATCGCCCCCGGCGCGATACGAGGCCAAGATCGCGGTGGCCCACACGACCAGGGCAAGGTAGGTGGGCAGCCCCCTCAACCCCGTTCTGCGCAGCGCCGCCAGGGGCGCGTAGAGCAGGAAAGGAAGAATCACCAGCCAGCCGAGCGATCGAGCGATCTCGACGCCACGGGCAAGCGGCGCCATCTCTTCCGTGAGCGCGGCGGGGAAGAACGGCCGGATCAATCCGTAGCCTGTCGCCATGGGCATGTGGGCCCATTCCGGCGTCTGATCGAAGAGCACCTGAACCATCCCCGAGGCTTGTTCCAGCTTGTAGATCTCGAAACGCGCACTCGCGCTCAGCCACCAGCCCACCAGATCGATGACATTGCCCCCCTCGGAGAGCTCGATGCCCGACCAGGCCCGGACCGTCAGGCCGAGCGCGGCGAGCGCTACGATGGCCAGAATTGCCAGCCCCCAGGCAGATCTTCGGCCCCTCCCTTCCCACATCCATGCAACCAGGACAATACCCGCGATGAGGGCCCCGTACGGCGGCGAGATCACGGTCGCCAGCAGCACTCCGGACCCAACCCCGAGCACGGCTGGCCTCAGCGAGCCCCCGCGGCCCCGCACGTAGCCGTAGAGAGCCAAGGCGAGGCCCGCGCCGATGAACGGCTCGCGCATCTGGGAGGCGCCGAGCAGGACCATCTCAGGATAGAGCGCGCTCATCCATCCCGCCAGGGCGCCGGCTCGCTTCCCACCCAGGTGTTCCCCGAACCGCCATGTGAAAAGAGTCGCCAGGCCTCCGGCCGTAGCGGACAGAACGAGCACCAAGAGGGGGCGGTGGACTTCCGGGCTGAGGACGCGATAGGTGAGCGCGCTCAGGAAGAGGAGACCTCCATACTGATCCGTGCGGCTCGCTCCTGTGAACGCAGTAAGCAGCGGCTCATCCGATTGGGCGAGCACGCGGGCGGCGTTGTCTCGGTCGTACGCGTCGGGGAAGAAATAGCCCGCCCGCTGATGCGGGTTGTCGTAGCCATTCGACGGCAGGGAGTAGGCAAGGAAGATCGCCAGGCCAAGGCGAAGAACAACGGCCACACCCATCGCCCAGGCTGCCCCTCTCGTCGAACCGGAGGGCGACCCCCAGCGCCAGGCAGCCCAGAGGATCCCGGCACAGAGAGCGGCGAGGGCGATGTAGCCGGCCCAGCCGGCCATGGCAGCGCCCCGCCAATCGAGCCCCGCCAGCGCCACGCTCACCCCCAAGATTCCTGCCACCCACGGCAGCCACGCCTTGAGCCTCTGCATCAAGCTTTCATCTCCACCCGGGAGTTCCTCCAGGCCCACACACCCCTGAGGACAACACAGAACACGATCATCTGCAAGGGCATGAGCCAGCGCGGATTGTCGCCGTGCTCGACAAGCGCCTGGATGATGGCTACCGCCCACACCAGCCCCGCCCAGGCGATCGTCAGCCGGTCCACCCCAAGGCTGGCGCGGATCCTGCGCGATGCCACCGCGGCCGCGCTCATCGCCAGGAAGGCCAGGTTTGCTCCCACGGAGAGCAGGCGCGCCGCGATCGCCGCGCCGTTGAGCACCCCGATAGGCAGGCCCAAGGTGAGCAGGTCCGGGCGCCAGAAGATGGGGGCGCGCCAGAAGTCGATCCAGCCATCCACGACGTCGCGCAGGTACCGGCCGGGATGTGCCCGGATGAGACGGATCGACAAACGCTGAAGCTCTCGAGAAAGATCGAAAAAGCTCAAGCCCGAGACCTGAGTGAGCTCCGGGATCGCGTCGTAGATGGCATTGGTCTGGTTGCCGGTTTCGGCCATCTGGGCTTCGCGATACCGCAGGTAGGTGTCCCGGATGACGGCATCCTCGTCGGGAAGGTCCTCGAAGTAGGCGCCGGCGTGGTTGACCAGGTGGTAGCCGCCCATCGTATCGGGCGAGAGCATGCCATACGAGGAGTAGACCCAGCCCAGCCAGCCCCCGAGGAGGACAAGCGGAGCCAGCGCGAATGCGCCTGTCCGGATCAGGCGGCTCTTCCACCGCACGACGGCTCCCGCCGCCTCCGCAGGGCGCTCGGGCATCAGCCAGACGAACGGCAACAACCACGCAGGCAGTAGAAAGAAAAGGGCCCGAGTGAGAGCAGCGACGCTCGCAACGACGCCCAGCACAAGGGCAAGCCCCACTCGCCGGGCGCCCTCGGGGCTGCGATCCAACCCAACGTACACGGCGAGTGTGAGGATCGCGAGAAACGTAGCCAGCGTCTCAGAAAGAAGATTGGACTCGAAGAAGAAGAGGCCTGGGGTCAGGTCGTAGATCAAGGCCAGGCTGGCGCCCAGAAGCGCGCTGCCGCTCGTGCGCCACCCGATCCAAAAGAGCAGGAGGGAGATACCCCAGCCGATCGCGAGCTGCGCGAGCCAGACTCGGCTCGGATCCATCCGCAGGAGCAGGAGGAAGATAGGATAGCCAGGGACCCTCGTCCCGTCATAGCCTCCGAGGCCTCGCGTGAGCAGGTCATTCGCCAGGCGCAGGTAGGGCGCAGTATCGCCGTACGAAATCGGCTGGTAGAAGCGCCCCACAAGCCACCGTTCGATCAACCCGAAGGCCGCGACCGCTAGGCCCCACCTCGCCTCGGGCCGGCGCAGCCACCCCGTCGGCCGGAATCCCCCATCAGGCGGCATGTTTGGTCTCCAATCCTGCGAGGGCCTCCCGGGCGCGTGCCTCCCAGGAATGCCGCCTGGCATCCTCTCGGGCGCGGGCCGCCAGCGCTTCCCTGCGCCGCGGATCAACGGCGAGCGCACGCAGGGAGAGATTCCAGGCGGCTGCGTCTTCCGCGGGCGCCAGAAGGGAGTTGCGCTCGTTGAGCACTTCCCGTAAGACCGGAAGATCGCTCGATAGGATCGCCCGCCCACACGCCAGGTATTCGAAGGCCTTCATCGGGCTGGCCCACTCGGCGATATCGCCTCCACCGCTATCGGCCACTTTCCGGGCATGCGGAAGAAGGAGCACTTCGCCCGCCGCCTGCACCAGCGGCAGATCTTCGTTGGGGACGAAACCCAAGAAGCGCACGTTCGCCAGGCCTTCGGCCTGGCTCCTGGCTTGCCATGTCTCCACCGCGCTGGGTTCCCCGCCCGCCAAGACGAACTGGAAGGAGGGGTTCGTCTTCGCCAGCTCAAGGATCAGGTTGATCCCCCGCCCAACATACAAGTGGCCAGTGTAGACGGCCGTGAACCGATCATCAAGCTGGAGGGAGGCTCTCGCCTCGGCCGGCGACGGCAGATCCTCGTAGCGGTCGATGTCAACGCCATTGGGCGCGAGGCGGGCAAAGGGCTCGGCCAGCGGGAGGCGGTAGGCGCTCCGCAGCCAGCGTCGCAGCGCCTCGGTCGTGATCAAGACGCGCCGGGCTCCTCGCCCCTTCAGGAAGAGACCCACCCAGCGCGGGCCCAGCGCGCCTCGGGGTCGATCGTGAACCTCGAGGATCGCCGGCCAGCCCAACTGCGCGGCGACGGCCGCCGCCGGATACGGCCAGGCGTAGATCAGGTCGGCGCCCCAGGCGTGCCCGGCCCGCGCCGCGCGCAGGCAGAAATCGTAGTGGCGGAGGAGGCCGATCGAGCGAATCCACCTGACCTCAAAGCGCGCCCGCAGGCCATAGTGGCGCGCCAGGTCCGGCCACTCCACATGCGGGTTCTCGCCCGCCAGCCACAACTGCACCGTGTGACCGAGCGCGGCCATGGAGTGGCACACCTTCATCACCTGGATCGAGTTGGCCGTTCGGGACGGAACCTTCGAGGTGGCGATGCAGGCCAGGCGCACGCCGGCTATCCTCCGGCCTCGGCCGCGGCCGCCACACGCTCCGCCCGGCGCACCTCGCGATACGTCTTCCAGACGAGGGCGCCCGTGGTGCCGAGGTAGAACGCGCTCAAGAGCGCCGCCATGCCGCTCGCACCCCACCTCGGCACGAGGAGGAGGATGCCCACCACCTTGAGGATGGCGGCCACCAGGTGAACCTTGGTCGGATACTCGGGCATTCCCAGCGGGAGCAATACATTCCGATTCCAGAAGAAGATGTTCACAGCCATCACGCCGACGAGTAGGATCATCAGGTTGAGGTAGGCGGGCTGGAACTCCGCTCCCCACAGAAGAGAGATCAACCATTTCCCCAGGAGGGCCAGACCGATCCCCGCCGGCAGAGTCCAGGCGGCTGAAAGCAGGCTGCCGCTGCGCAGGAGGTAGCGGACGTTTCCCCAGCGCTTTCCGCCCACCTCCCGGGCCGTCTCCCGGTACGTCGTGCTAATGAGGGGCTCGACGGGCATGATCAAGATATTGCGGATCGCCAGAGCCACCTTGTAGTAGCCCACTTGCTCCTGGCTGCTGAAGGCGCTGAGCCAGAGGAGCTCCGAATCGCGCGTGACCAGATTGAGCGTCGTCGTGAAATTCGTGTTGAGGGCGAAGCGGACGAGTTCCCCCTTCCGGTCGGCGAGCAGGGCAAGAGGAGCCTGCCACCAATCCGCTCCCCAGTGCTGGCGCGCCTGCCAGAGGGCCACCGCGGTGATCGAGAGCGCCCACACAACCTTGCCGATCAGGTAGGCAAAGAGCACCTCGACGATTCCGCCGTGCGCCGCAACGACGCCCGCGATCAGGAGCAGAGTCAAAGCGCTCTGGCTCACCATCACCACGGCCAGCACCCGGAAACGATTGAACACTTGGAGCAGGCCGGTCGAGCTCTCGGCCATCAGGTTGGCCAGGATGATCAGGCCATAGAGGCTGTAGAGCGCGGCGTTGCCGGGCTCGCGGGGAGCGAGAAATCGCGCCGCCAGAGGCGCGAGAAGGAGGACGAGCATGTAAGCCAGCAGGGAGCTGGCCATCTCAGCCAGCCCGGCGGCCTTGAAGACGGCCGCCGCCTTCTGATCCTCCTTCCGGGCGACGAAGTGGCTGACGTAGCTCACCACAAGCTGGCCCATACGGAAGGAGGTGAGCCCATTGACCACCGAGGCGAAGACGGTGACCGTCCCCAGCAAGCCAAATCCGGCCACGCCCAGCAGGCGCGCGGCGAGGGCGCTCTGGCCCATGCTCAATGCCGCGGCGACGGTGCTGGCGCTGAAGAGATACCCGGAATTGCGGGCTACGCGCTGGAGAAGTGGGTTGGCGAGAAGGCGCGCCGGGAGCGGCCGCCGGCCGGCGAAGGAGGGCTCGGGCATGCTCCGCTAGTCCGAGGTATCGACCGAGCTGGCCCAGTGTCGCTCGGCCATATACCACTCCACCAACCGGGCAACGCCCTCCCTCACCCCCACTTGCGGCTCCCATCCCAACAGCCGACCGGCTTTCTCGACGTTCGCCCAGTTGGCCGCCACGTCGGCCGGGTGGATCGGCCCGAAATGCACGTCCGCCCGGCGGCCCACCTGGGCTTCGATCAGCCGAATCAGGTCGTTGATCTTGATGGCTTCATGCCCTCCGAGATTGACAATCTCAAACCCCATGGGCCGCAGGGCCAGGACGGTGCCGCGGGCGATGTCGTCGATGTAGGTGTAGCCGCGTGTCTGCTCGCCATCCCCGTTCACCCGCACCGGGCGTCCCTCGGCGATCCACTGGCAGAAGCGGAACATGCTCATGTCGGGCCGTCCGGCGGGGCCATAGACGGTGAAGTAGCGCACGACGGTGACATCCAGGCCGTGCAGATGGTGATAGCTGTGAGCCAGAGCCTCGGCGGCTTTCTTGGTGGCGGCGTACGGCTGCAGCGGGTGATCGCTATTCGCCGATTCCGGAGTGGGAAGGACGGCCGAGGCGCCGTAGACGCTGGAAGTGGATGCCAGGACGAATTTCGTCACCTTTCGCTCGCGGCAGAGATCGAGGAGATTCAGCGTGCCGGTGACGTTCGTGGCAACGTACAGCCACGGATGCCTCACCGAATGCCGGACGTTGGCACGCGCCGCCAGGTTAATGACTGCGTCGTAGGCCTGCGTGCCCCAGGCTGCCTCCAGCGGCTCGCGTTCGGCGATATCGACGAGATGAAAACGGAAACCGGCCTCGCCCTGCAATCGCTTGAGGCGCCAGTCTTTCAGGCGCCGGTCGTAGGCATCATTGAGGTTGTCGAGGCCCACCACCTCATGACCGTCGCGCAGCAGCGATTCCGCCACCCGCGAGGCGATAAACCCGGCCACGCCGGTGAGAAGATAGCGGCCCACTACAGCCTCACGACCTTCGGCGAGCGGATCCCGGCCGCGGCCATGGCGTTGCGCGTGTCGAAGATGAGCGGCGCCGCCTCCGCCAGGGCCGCATAGTCGATCGCCCGGTGATGGGTGATGATCACCGCGCAGTCACACTGGCGGGCCGCCTCGACCACGCTCGGCGCCGAACGGAGATCCAGCCCCTCGTGCTTCACGAAGGGAACATGGGGATCAAAGTACTCCACGCTCGCTCCCTTTTCCCGCAGGAGCCCCAAGACATCCAGGGCGGGAGATTCCCGCAGGTCGGTGACCTCGGGCTTGTAGGCCACCCCGACGACGAGCACCTTCGCCCCCTTGACCGCCTTCCCGGCTTCGTTGAGCGCATCCTGCACTCGCTGCACGACGTAGCGGGGCATCTGGGTGTTGATCTCGCTGGCCAGTTCGATGAAGCGAGCGTTGTATTTGAGGCTCTTCAGCTTCCACGAGAGATACAGCGGATCGATCGGGATGCAGTGACCGCCCAGCCCCGGCCCGGGCGTGAATTTCATGAAGCCGAACGGCTTGGTGGCTGCGGCGTCGACCACCTCCCAGACGTTAATTCCCAGTCGCTCGCACATCAACGCCATCTCGTTCACCAGCCCAATGTTCACGGCGCGGTAGGTGTTTTCGAGAAGCTTGGTCATCTCAGCCACCTCGGCCGAGGACACTTTCACCACCTTCTCGATCGCCTGGCCGTAGAGCGCCGCCGCCACTTCGGTGCACGCCGGCGTAATCCCCCCCACGACCTTGGGCGTGTTGCGCGTCGTCCAATCGTCCCTGCCGGGATCCACGCGCTCGGGCGAGAACGCCAGGAAGACGTCCACCCCCGCCTTCAGCCCGGTCGATTCCACCTCGGGCAGCACCAATTCGCGCGTCGTGCCGGGGTAGGTCGTCGATTCGAGGATGATCACCATCTCCTCGTGAATCACCGACTTCAAGCCCTGGACGGCGGCGAGGATGAAGGAAAGATCGGGATCCCCCGTCTTACGCAGGGGAGTGGGCACGGAAACGCTGATGCCGCTGGCCTGGCCCAGCGCCGCGTAGGAACCCGAGGCCTGGAGCTTGCCCTGCTGCACGAGACGGGCGACCTCTTTCGGGGGGACATCCGGGACGTAGCTCTCTCCGCGGCCGACGGCTTCCACCTTGGCCGGGTCGAGGTCGACGCCGATCACCTCGAAGCCGGCCTGGGCCAGGGCGACCGCCAGCGGCAACCCCACATAGCCCAGCCCGACCACCCCGATCTTCGCCTCGCGCGATGAGAAACGATCGATCAGGGCTCTTGCCGCAGGCGGAAGATCCACAGGCTCCGCTCCCATCACCAAGAGTCACTCCTCTGCAGGCGCCCAAGCGCCCGATCACCGATCACGGATCACCGATCACCCTCACGATCCTCTCCGTGACCAGGTGCCGGCCAATCGCCCATCCCCCCTCGCCCCCGGCACACGGGCGTTGCCCCCCCTCACGTTTCCGATCGAACGGACCCGCCCCTCTTATTGGGCGTCCCGCCCGCTGACTAGCGCGTCGTGCAGGCTGTCAGGTGAGGGCCGTGCCCGGCGCTCATCGGGCCAATCTTCCGCGGAGAGGCTAGAAGAGGTTCAGCTGCTGGGGCTGCGCCGGCGGCTCGTCTTCCGGCGGTGCGATCTGCTGCGCCCGGCGGATGATCTCCGGCAGGCGAGCGAAGTCCTCCTCGATGCTTCGCCGCAGGGAGGGCTGGTGAAGGGCGGCCGCCGGGTGGAACATAGGCACGACGAGACGGCCGTTCACCGTCCGCGCTTGGCCATGGACCGTGCTGATACGTGCGCTGGGCATATAGCGGGCCATCGAAAACCGCCCCAGGGTGACGATCACCTTGGGGTTCACGGCGCGGATCTGCCGTTCGAGGTAGTCGGAGCAGGCCTCGATCTCCTCCGGCAAAGGATCCCGGTTCCCCGGCGGCCGGCACTTGACCACGTTGCAGATAAACACCTGCTGGCGCGTGAGCCCGATCTTGGCGAGCAGTTCCTCAAGAAAGCGCCCGGCGGCTCCAACAAACGGCCGCCCTTGCTCGTTCTCGTGGAAACCGGGCCCCTCGCCGATGAACATGATCTCAGCATTGGGAGGCCCCTCTCCCGGAACGGCGTTCTTCCGGGAGAGATGAAGCTTGCAGCTCGTGCAGACCACGACCTCCGAGGCGATCTGGGCCAGGCCCTGTTCCGCGCTCATCCGCCCCCTCCGCCGCCGGGCTCCCGCCTTGCCGCAAGCCCCCAGATCGTCATCAGCAGAGCGTCTTCGCCGTTGTCACGGTAGTATCTCACCCTCCGCCCTACGATCTGGAACCCAAACTTGTGATAGAGGTTGACGGCCGCCTGATTGGAGACGCGCACCTCCAGGGTGGCCATGTCCCCTCCGCTCCTGGCCGCGTCGCCCAAGACGCGCCGGAGCAGCTCTGCTCCGAGCCCCAGCCGCCGGTAGTCCGGATGGATGGCCAGAGTGCTGATATGCGCCTCATCCACCAGCATCCAAGACCCGGCGTAGCCAACCACGCGCGGCGTCCCTTCGTCGTGACTCACCGCGACCAGCATGTGCGAGGCCGGGTTTTCCGTCAATTCGAACCGGTAGCTGCGCTCTGACCACGGCAAGGGGAACGACAGCCGATCGATCTGCAATACCTCGGGGAGATCTTCGAGGGTCATGCGGCGGATGACCGCCTCCGACGTCCTCTCCCTCATCGAGCAGCCTCATCGCGCGTGCGAAGATACATGGGAGCCAGCGTTGCGGCATCCGGTCGCTTGCCGCCTTTGAGTCGTTCCCACGCCATCTCAGCCAGGAAGCCCGGCCGCCGGATGCATTCCGCCGGAGGCGCTAGGGCCACCCGCCGGTCTCGGGCGAGCGCCCGGCGTTGCTCCGGATCGATCTCGCCGCACAGGTAGACCGGCCGGTCGAGTCGCGCCAGAAGTTCGTCCCAGGTCAGCCTCTCCGGCTGCCCCACGCCCTTCCATCCGGCTCGGCCCCATTTGTACCACAAGGCCGCCACGCGCCCTCGGCCCGCCTCGATGACGATCACCAGGGCCGTCTCACGCCTGGGCTGATTGCGCGCCAGGATGTCGTGGGTGGGGATGCCGACGAGGGGGAGATTGTGAGCCAGCGCAATACCCTTGGCCAGGGCCATGCCGATTCGCAAGCCATTGAACGAACCCGGGCCGAGCGATACGGCCAGCGCCGAGAGCGCCGCCGCCTCCACTCCCACCCGGCGCAGCATCATGGCCACCTCGGGAGCGAGCTCGCGCGAGTGATGGCCCTGGCTGCGCCAGACACACTCGCCCAGCACCTGCGTCCCGTCGTGGACGGCGATGCCGACCGTCTTCGTCGCCGTGTCGAGGGCGAGAAGCACGCTAACCTCCGAAGGCAGCCTTGCGGAATTGCTTGAGGAGCTTCTCGTATCGCGGGCCGACCGCCGAAAGGTGCAGGCTGCGCCGTGACTCATCGGCCCAGTGCAGCGCGATCCACAGCCGGTTCGCGGGAAGCGCCTCGGCCACCCGATCCGGCCACTCGACGAGCACCGGCCCGTCGCCTTCCAGAAGCTCCTCCAGACCGAGAGCCGTCGCTTCGGCCACGCCGCTGAGGCGGAAGGCGTCGAAGTGGTAAAGACGGGCCGAGTCGGCCCGTCGATACTCGTTGATCAGGACGAACGTCGGGCTGGTCACGGGATCCAGGCAGCCCCACCCCCGGGCGATGCCTTGCGCCAACGTCGTCTTCCCCGAACCGAGGTCTCCCGCGAGGCAGATCAGATCGCCGCTTTTGAGCATTTCACCCAACCGCACGCCCAGGCGCCGGGTCTGCTCCGGACTGTGGCTGGTGAATTCCAGGCTGTGGTCGTCGAGGATCGGCATCGGCGCCGCAGGATTATACGCCCGGGCGCGAAGCCTCACAAGCAACGGCTCTCCGACTACCGGCCTACTTTCATTCCCCGCGCCTCCGTGCTACCATGCCCTGCATGCGAGTGCTTGTCATCTCCGACATTCACGCCAATTCCACGGCCCTGGAGGCCGTCTTGGTCGACGCCGGGGCCATCGACGCGGTCTGGTGCCTGGGGGATCTCGTCGGCTATGGGCCCGATCCCAACGAGTGCGTCGAGCGGATTCGCGCCTTGCCCAATCTGCTCTCCTTGATGGGAAACCACGATCAGGCAGCCTTGGGGAGCATGCCCCTCAGCCGCTTCACCCGAGATGCGCGTGACATCGCCCTGTGGACCGGCCAGGTGCTCACTCCCGAGAATCAGGCTTTCCTGCGCTCCCTCCCGACCCGCGTCACTGTGGGTGACTACACGCTGGCGCACGGCAGCCCGCGCCAGCCGGTGTGGGAGTATATCCTCGACCAGAGCACGGCCGATCTCAACTTCGAGGCCTTCGACACGCCCTTCTGCCTGGTGGGTCACTCCCATCTTCCTCTGATGTTCTGGAAGGATGCGGAGAATAACCACACGATCCCCGTGCCCGTCCAGTGGGGGCACAGCATGCCTCTCACCCCGCGTGGGATCCTCAACCCGGGCTCGGTGGGGCAACCCCGGGATATGGACTCCCGGGCCGCCTACGCCATCCTCGATCCGGAAGCCCACACCTGGCACGCCTGCCGCGCCGTCTACGATGTTGCCCAGGTGCAGCTGCGTATCCTGCGGGCCGGCCTCCCCGAGCGGCAGGCGCTACGCCTGATCGCCGGATGGTAGCCGGGAACTTTCGGCGCGCGGCCGCCGTCTTGAAAGCGATCGTTCATCCTGCCCCAACGGGAGGAGAACCCCCATGAAGAAGCCGCTTGCGCTGTCCTTGCTCGTCTTGGTCTCGCTTGTCTTGCCCGCCTGCGCCCTGGCTCGCGCCCCGACTCCAGACATGTACCAAACCATTCCGGTCGAAGGCGAGGTTGCTTTCGACCGCTCGTTCGGCGCCCCGGCAATCGGGGCCGAAGCCCCGGCGGGTGGAGGGGGCGAGGAGGCGGTCTCGGCCACCACGACGGACCGGCTCGTCGTGATGAACGCCAACCTGAGCATCGTGGTTCCGGACCCGGTCGCCTCGGTCCGGGAGATCGCGCAACTCGCGGAAGAAATGGGCGGCTTCGTCGTCTACTCCAACACCTTTCAGTCCACATTCGGCCTGCAGCAGGTGATGGCCGACCAGGCCCAGATCACCATTCGGGTCCCGGCCGAGAGGCTGAATGAGGCGCTGGAGCAGATCAAGGAGGGGGCCACCGACGTCCGGACGGAAAACATCTCGGGCGAGGATGTCACGGCTGCCTACACCGATCTCGAATCCAGGTTGCGCAACCTGGAAGCGGCCGAGGCATC
>DATEAV010000045.1:0-10783 GCA_035288185.1 Anaerolineales bacterium
GAAGCCGCTCGCCGAGCCGGCGCTCGAGGCCGTGCAAGACGGCCGGGTCCGCATCGTCCCCGAGCGCTTCCTAAAGATCTACACCAGCTGGCTGGAGAACATCCGCGATTGGTGCGTCTCGCGCCAACTGTGGTGGGGGCATCGCATCCCGGCCTGGCACTGCGCCGATTGCGGGCAAATCACCGTGGCCCGAGAGGATCCGGATCGCTGCTCCCACTGCGGCTCGAAGCGGATCGAGCAGGACCCCGACGTGCTCGACACCTGGTTCTCCTCCGGCCTCTGGCCCTTCTCCACGCTCGGCTGGCCGGAAGACACCTGGGATCTTCGCACGTTCTACCCCACGAGCGTGATGGAGACCGGCTACGACATCCTCTTCTTCTGGGTGGCGCGAATGATCATGTTGGGACTGAAGTTCACCGGCCAGGCCCCGTTCCACACCGTGTATCTCCACGGCACAGTGAGGGACAAGGACGGCCGGCGGATGAGCAAATCGCTCGGCACCGGCATCGATCCGCTGTGGATCCTTGACGGCGCATCGGTGGATGAGTTGCCCGACTACGCGCGCAAGCAGTACCCGCAGGGGCTGCCCGCCATGGGCACCGACGCGCTGCGCTTCACCCTGCTCACCGGATCGACGCCGGGAAAGGACCTGAACCTCAATCTCGAGCACGTCGAGGCCAACCGCAACTTCGCCAACAAGCTCTGGAACGCCACCCGCCTCGTGCTCGCCGCAATCGGCCGCGCCCCCGCCCAACCGGCCCTGCAGCCGGCGCCGACGCTCGCCGACCGTTGGATCCGATCCCGGCTCGCCAGGCTCCTTGCGGAGGTGGGGCGGCTCTTCGAGGCCTACCAGTTCGGCGAAGCCGGCAGGCAGATCTACGAGTTCTTCTGGGGCGAGTTTGCCGACTGGTATCTCGAGATCTCGAAGCTGCAGATGGATGAGAGCCCGGCCAGGGCCTGGCTGACGGCGCGCACGATGGTGGACGTCCTCGACACCTGCCTGCGCCTTCTGCACCCCTATACGCCCTACGTCACGGAAGAGCTCTGGGGCCACCTGCGCGCCTCGTGCTGGATGGGCCGCTCCGGCTTCGCCCCGGAGGCCGGGTGGGAGGAGGCGCTCATCATCGCCCGCTGGCCGAAGGCCGATCCCGCCGCACTGGACACGGAGGCCGAAGAGAGCTTCGCGGTCGTCATGGAGCTGATCCGCGCCATCCGCAACGCGCGCGCCATGAAGGGGGTGGAGCCGAAGCGCCGGATCGCGGCGATCGTGAGCGCCGGCCCTAGGGCGCGGCTGATTGAGGGCCAGCGCGAGGTGCTCGCCGCCCTGGCTCGCCTCGACCCGCAGCACTTCGAGATCCACGCCTCGCTGAAGAAGCCCCCTCCCGAGTCGATCCCGCTTGTGGCGGGACCTCTCGAGGCGTATCTCCCTCTGGCGGGCCTTCTCGACGCTGCGGCCGAACGCGCCCGGATCTCGGGCGAGATCCAGGCGATCGACGGGCAGATCCGTCGGCTCGAAACCCTTCTCGCCGGCCCGTTTTCGCAGCGGGCGCCGGCGGAGGTCGTGGCGCGTGAACGGGCAAGGCTGGAGACTTTCAGAGAATCGAAGCGCAAGCTGGAGGGGCAGCTGAGGGCGCTAGGGTAGGAAGAAATTCCACCGCGGAGCACGCGGACCCCGGCACCTGCGTCCGGGGCAGGTGGATCGCAGAGACTCCATCATGGGCTCCCGGAGCCTTGGAGGCTCCGGGAGCCTCGAGGCCTGTCTCTGCGGACTCGGCGATCTCCGCGGTGAGGTGCCAGCTATTCCCGGCTGAAGCCTCGACTCCAGGGCGGGCCGCAGGCTCCGGAGGCTGCATCGATTTCCTGAGTGGGGGAGGCCTACGGTCAGGTCGGCGTCGGGGTCGGGAGACCCCGACACAACAAGGACCTCCTCGGTGATGGCGCGAGGCGGGGAGCCCGATTGGATCTGACCGGGCCGGCCCCGATGAACTTGGGAGGAAGCATGGGAAGGAGTGCCACGCGCGTGAGCGGGGGTGATGGCAAGCGTCTGTTGCATTTCCCACCCTCGCCGTCGGGCATGGAGCCGCTGCCGCTTCGCGCAGTGATCCCGGGGCTCGTTCTCATCCTGGGCGTCGACCTGGCCGCGATGGCCGGCGCTCCGGGCATACTCGGCCCTCTCCTCGGCGCGTGGAGCCTCGTCGCGGCGATCCTGCCCTGGGCCACCATTCTCGTGCTGCGCCGCCGTCCCTCGTCCCTCGGCTACGTGCGCGGCCGATGGCCGGCCGAATACGGCTGGGGCATGGTGGCCGGGGCGGCCTGGCGCGGGCTGAGCATGGGCTTCAGCGCGCTATGGGCTTCAGCTTCGTTCAGCCCATGGCTGCGGTCCGCTGCGGAGCTGGGTTTCCCGGCGGCCGGCCTCCTCGGCGGGCTGGTCTGGGTGCCCCTGGTGGAAGAGACCTTCTTTCGCGGCTACCTTGGCCCGGCGCTTGCGACGCGCCTGGGAAGGTGGCCGGGGATCCTGACGCAAGCCGTGCTCTTTGCATTGCACCCCGGTCACTGGGCGCAAGGCTGGCCGGCGCTGGCAGGAATCTTCGCCTTTGGCGTGTTGGCCGGCTGCCTGGTGGAGGCCCGGCGCACGATCTGGATCGGGTGGGGCGCCCACGGCTTTGCGAACGTTCTCCCGTCGCTTCTCGCCCTCTTCGCATAGCCATCCCCAACGCCGCGCTTCCACCGTGGGCCGTCAACGCGAGGTTCGTCTGTTCCAGATTGCTGCGAGGATCAGGGCGAAGACAAACCCGACGCCAAATCCCACGAAGCCTTGAACCCCGAGGAGGGGGCTCCCCGCATTGCTCGTTGGGGCAACTGGCTCCGTCGCCTCTTCGGCTTCGTCCGTCGGAAGGAAGCCGGCTGTCGGGATCGCGATCGATGTTGACGATGGTGTGATCGTTGCGAAGAGGCTTTGGACATCTGCGCAAAATGCCGCGACCATGTCCAGACTTTCAAGCAGCTCCGTCGCCAAAGGGTGATACACGAGGGCCCGACGGATCTCCTGTTGGCTCAAAGAGCAATGATACTCCGTCGCGTAGCCATAGAGGTTGGCCCCGGCAGCCAAGTAGGCCCCGGCGAGCTGGAGGGCGACCTCGGGATCCTCGGGGCTTTCGTCGGCTTCGCCCTGTAGCGAGAGAATCCGTTGCCATTCGTCGGGCCATAAGAATTGGATCCTGAGGTTGTCCTCGCGTGAGGGCTCGAGTTGGGCGAATTCCCAGCGGACCTCGTTGCCCGCGAAGAAGGGCGCCGATAGATGCTGCCCATTCGCCTGTGCCCACCCATAGCCGATGTCCGAGAGCTCAGCATCGAGATCGAATACGTTGGCGGGGCTGGCCGCGTAGGGAAGCCGCAACACGATGACGCCCGACTCGATCGGGCGGTACCACCCGGCTCCTGTCTCGAGAGTATAGTAGACGGTTGCCGTGTCCGGATTGATCGCTCTGAAGGGATCGTTGTACGATGGATCGACGGTGTCGGGGTCCGACCAGCCGGAGCCTGAGATCCCCGTCGAATAGGTCACTGTGATCAGGACATCAACACCCGCTTCGAACGTGACGGGGAAGACCGCCCAGGTGCTGACGCTGGGGTCGCCGAGAGTGAATCGCTCCTCGGTCTCGCGTACAGGCGCCCGCTGACCATCGACATAGGCGACGAAGTCAGTGATGGCCGGGGTATCAAGGGCCCAGGCAGCGTCATTCACTAAGGGGAAGCGCACATCCATCTGCTCGGTCGCCGAACCCTGATTGCGCATCGAGAAGCGAGCCTCATAATCCGCGCGACTGCTCGTAGCGCTTATCGTGATTTCGACCGTCTCGGCGACCATCTGGACCATCGTCTCGCCCGGCGGCAGGACGGCGCTCCCCGGGGGGTAGAGCGGAATGGACAAGTCGGCGGAAACTTGCGTAGTGATGCTGAACGTGATCACGCCGATGAGGATAAGGACCAGCGGCTTTCTCATCTCGATCGCTCCTCTCTGGGCCGAGGACGTGAGGGTCGCTCCCCCATGCCCGATTGCCTTCGCCGGATCAATCACTGTACAGCGGGCCGTGTGTTCAGGCAAGGGCTGGAGTTGCCCGTGCGGCACCACCTTCGCGTAGGGAGGTCCCCCCTTCGGCACGCTAGGGACGAAGCATCGAAGGCTCCCGATGCTTCGCCTCTACGCCCCGGTATGGACGGCATCCGGATGCATCTATCTGGCGGTTCCTGAGGCTCGAGTTGTCCATATGCCGTACGGTGCTCCGTGCGAGGTTCGTGTCTGATGCGTTCTGCTGCTAGAATCCGCGTCGACCAACAGCCGGCTGTCACCCTGAAGCGAAGCGACGACAAGCCCTACCTTTCTTCAACGAGCCATCATCGCCGGGCGTGCCAGATTGGAGGTAGTTTGATGCGACGGATCCTGCCAGTCATCCTCATTGCGATCCCGCTCCTGATGCCGGCCGGCTCGGCCTGGGCCGACGCTGCGCCCCCGCGCGAACCGCCCGGCAGCAATCTCCTCCCGGCCGGGGAGACCATGGTGCAGATGGTGGCGGAGAGCGTGTTGATCGTCATTCCGCCGCCATCCGGTGACCGTTCCCCGGCGAACATCGAGGCCGTCTTCGCCATGCGCAATCAGGGGGCGGCCACGGAGTCGATGGACGTCCGCTTCCCCCTTGAGCCGATCGATGGGCATGGCGATGGGTACGAGCAGCGCGTCTACATCGAGGGCTTCAGGGCGTCGGTCGACGGAAGGGCGGTTCCCGTCCGGCAAGTGGTCGAACCTTTCACAGATGGTCCCTCGATCTCGTGGGCGGTGTTTCCGGTCACCTTCGAGCCGGGGCAAGACGTTCGGATCACTGTCAACTACTCCACGCAGCTCTATGGAGATGAGGCGGCCCGCGTGGACTACATCCTGGAGACCGGGGCGGGGTGGTTTGGCCCTATCGAGTCGGCCGTCGTGGTGCTCCGATTGCCCTACGCTGCGAGCACCTCCAACGTGTTCGTCTCTAACCCCTGGGACCCACAGATCGTGCCGACGCCGGCTTTCGTCGGCCGGGAGGTCCGCTGGCATTGGCGCGACCTCGAGCCGACCGCCGAGGACGATCTGCATCTCACATTCGTCTGGCCCGGGCTTTGGCAAGAGATCCTGGATCTTGAAGCGGCGACGGGCGAAAACCCTGCGGACGTTGGGGCGGCGATCGCCTTGGCCGAGGATTACCGTGAAGCCGGAAGCGAGCGGCACGGTTTCATCGTCAGCGACCCCCTCTACCATCTGAGCCGGACGGCGATCGAGGAGGCATTGGCCTACAACCCCGGGTCGCTCGACCTACACGTCGAGCTCGCCGGAATCGACGCCTGGCGATGCGATGGGTATCCGCCGTGCAGCCTCGAGGAGATCGCCGCGATTCTCGAACGCGTTGATCGCCTCTTGGAGGCCAATCCGTCGGAGGAGCGGCTTCTCGAAATCCAAGACATGCTGCAGTTCGTGGCTGACCAGGGCGTAAGGTATGCCACCCAAGATGCGCAGTGGGCCGCGGCCACGCAGACGGCGGCGTCGCCCAGCGCTCCCCTGCCAACCGTTCGTCCTTCGCCTTCGACCCCCGCCGTCCCCCAGGCGACCCCGACGCTGGTGTCCGTTGGTGAGCCTCGTGCTCCAGTGGAACGGCGGTCCTTGGACCCCCTCTCCGGCATCACCGGTATCGCGGTGGGGATCGCCGCAACGCTTGTGTTTGGCGCGGTCCTGAAGAGGCGGCCGCCTCCCAAGTAGGCGCGGTTGAGGAGCAATGAGGCCAAACCCACCTGCGCCCGTGTGGCACGGCACGCGAGGTTCCTCGATCGCGCGGTGCATTGGGGCGAAGCAGCGGAAGCTCCCGCCCCCTGCCCACGTGTGCCTCCCGATAGGACACACCTGCCCAGACCGCAGGTGCTGGGCCGGGACGGTGTGCGGCACAGTGCAGGCAGAGCCGCACACCTGCACCTGCAGCGCACTGCAGGTGCGGTGCAGGTGGGTGCTGGGTGCTTCGCCCCTACACTTGCGGGGGAATCGACGTTCGCCCCGCGAAATCCACCTGGTCACCGATCACTGATCACGGATCACCGATCACCGCTCACCGTCGCCATACGACCATCCCGCTGTGGGAGCCCCGACACCTAGAGGTCGGGCAGATCGAGTGTGTTATACTGCGCGGCTTGGAGAGGCCGTGATCAATCGCTCGGGCGTGGACTGGCTGCGCTGGATGTCGATCGCCTTCCTGCTGGCCGCGCTTTCCCTATTCTTCTTCGAGCTCTTCCTCTACAGCCGCTCCCGCGCCGGGCTTCCTCAGGGCCTCACGATTGGCGGCGTGCCGGTTGGCGGTCTGGATAAGAACGAAGCCCTCGAGCGCCTGCTGCAGACCTACAGCACGCCGGTCGAGCTCCACTACGACGACCAGATCATCCTCCTGGCGCCTTCGGCGGTCGGCTTCCGGCTCGACACGGAAGGGATGATGGCGGCGGCCGAGCTGGCGCGTAGCGGCCCCGATTTCTGGGCAGGTTTTTGGGACTTCCTTTGGAACCGGCCGGGGGAAGAGATGAGCATCCCCCTGCGCTCGGAGTTTTCGCATTCACAGCTCGAGGCCACGCTGACCGACATCGCCGCCCGCTACGATGAACCGCCCACTCCAGCCCAACCGGTCCCGGGGAGCACGCTGTTCCTCGCCGGAGAGCCGGGGCGGGTTCTCGATGTGGGCCGCGCCAGCGAGCTGGTCGAGACGGCGCTCACAGCTCCGTCGAACCGCCGCGCCCAATTGCCGGTGGCAGCCACCGGCGCGCCACGGCCTACGCTGGGAAGCCTGGAGACGCTCCTGCAGCAGAATGTCGACCTGGCCGGGTTTGACGGATTGGCCGTGATCTACATCCAGGACTTGCGGACCGGGGAGCGGCTGCACTTCGCCTACCTCAACGGAGCGGAAATCCCCGCCGAGCCCGATATCGCCTTCACCGGCGGATCAATCATCAAGATCGGCATCATGGTCACGTTCTACCGCTACTTCGACGAGCCCTTCGACGCCGAGGCCGAGCGCTGGCTCGAGCAGATGATGCGCCAATCCGGCAACGACCCGGCTGATTGGCTGATGGAACGGATCGACCGGCAGGCAGGCCCTCTGCGCGTCACGGAGACCCTGAGGGAGATTGGGTTTGAAAGCAGCTTCCTCGTCGCCTACTACCGGCTCGGGTCCAACGCGCTGAGCACCATCCCCCAGACGCCAGGCAACACGCGCCTCGATGTCGACACCGATCCGGATCTGCTCGACCAGGTGACCGCCTCGGAGATGGGGATGCTCCTGGCCGACATCTATCAGTGCGCCGAGGGTGGGGGGACGCTTCTGGCCGCCTTTGGCGGGCAGGTGACGCCCGAGGAATGCCAGAGCATGCTCAGCCTGATGTCGCTCAACAAGATCGGCGTCCTCATCGAGGCGGGCGTCCCCGACGGCACGCGGGTGGCGCACAAACACGGCTGGACCGAATCGCCGCTCCACAGCCTGGGCGACTCGGGGATCGTCTTCTCCCCCGCGGGCGACTACGTCCTCTCCATGTATCTCTGGAACGATGAGGAGATGATCTGGGACAACGTCTCGCGCCTGGCGGCGGAGCTCTCCCAGGCGGTCTACAACTACTTCAACCCACCCACGCAGTAGGCGGGCGGCCCACCGATCACCGGTCAGCGATCACTGATCACCGAGAAACCGCTTCCACCCCCTTCGACTTCGCTCGGGGGGCGATGCTGCGTAGCGATGCCTGCTAGCCAAGCGATTTGGATGCCTACCGCCCTGAGCGGGAGGCCGCGCTTCAGCCCCACCAGCGAACGGGCCACATTGCGGCCGAAGTCGAAGGGCGTGGAAGGATTGGCTTCCGCGCCTCGACTTCGCTAGGCTGGCGATGCTGCATGGCGACCGTACACGCCCTGGCGAGATTCTGGGGATAGAATCTCAACACCACGCGCCGGGGGAGCTATGGCCATGCGCCGCTTCTACGTCTACATCCTCGAGTGTGCCGACGGCAAGTACTACATCGGAATGACGAACTCACTCCAACTCCGGCTCGCTCAGCATCAAGCGGGGCATGATCCCGGCTCATTCACCTTCAGCCGCAGGCCTGTCACACTCGTCTGGACGGAGTCGTTCCCGACAGAGCAGCAGGCACGGGAATGCGAACGCCAACTCAAGGGCTGGTCAACGGCGAAGAAACGGGCGGTCGTACAGCAGGGGTTGACGAGTGTGCACGCCGTTGCGCGTGCCCAACGGAAGAAAAGGGCCCAGTGATGATATGGAGGCTTTGCATTGGCCGCGGCAGCACGAAATCAGTCCTCGCCCGCATCTGAAGGTCGCCTTGCTTCCACCCCCTTCGACTTCGCTCGGGGCTTGAACTTCGCTCAGCCCCTCGCTCCCGCTCAGGGGGCGATGGCATTTTGAGAGAAGGATTGGGCCCGCTGGTACCTTGCTTCCACCCCCTTCGACTTCGCTCGGGGCTTGAACTTCGCTCAGCCCCTCGCTTCCGCTCAGGGGGCGATGGCATTTTGAGAGAAGGATTGGGCCCGCTCTGCGCGATGGTACCTTGCTTCCACCCCCTTCGACTTCGCTCGGGGCTTGAACTTCGCTCAGCCCCTCGCTCCCGCTCAGGGGGCCGTGCCTTCTGTGCAAGCACTGAGAAGCCGCTTCCCCTTCCGCGGCCAGCGCCCTGAGCGGGAGGCCGCGCTTCAGCCCCTCCAGCGGACGCGCCACATTGCGGCCGAAGTCGAAGGGCATGGATGCACTCGCTTCCACCCCTTCGACTTCGTTCAGGGGGCGATGTCCTGAGCGAAGGACGGGCTAGCTCACGCGCTCGAGGTCGGGATTATCGCACGGGGCGCGCCCGACCTTGGCCATCTCGATCCACTCGCCGCGGACCCGCACGCGGACGACATCGGCGGTGAAATCGGTGACCAGCGGGCCGGCGTTGCCGAAGAGCGATGAACCCACCCCATAGATGTCGACCGGGACGCCGAGGTGCTCGAAGCGGCGGATCTTCTCCGGACTGAAGCCCCCCGACACGACCACCTTCACGTTGCGGCAGTAGTCGCGCGCTCGATCCTCCCAGGCGCGCGGCAGGCCCCAACTCTGCCAGGCATTGTCGAGGGCCTGGCGGACGGTGAAGACAAGGCGCGGGGTGACGCCAAGATCAAGCGCCGGGTCGCCCAGCGGGGGGACATTGACATCTCTCACCGAGCCGGCCGTGTCGAGCCGTACGCCATAGAGGACGTACTTGCGCGCCTCCGTCGGATCGCCGGCGTCGATGCAGGCACGATACTCGGCGAACATCCGCTCCAGGGTCTGGAGCGAATCGCCCACTGAGTCGTTGTTGAAGTCGACGAGGGCGATGCGGGGGATCTCCGGCGGCAAAGTGTCGGCGAAGACGACCAGCGCTTCGGCCGTATCGCCGAGGAAGCAGGCGATGGCGGCATGGGCGACCGTGCCGCCGCCGGCGCCGCCCCACCAGTCGCCCTGGGCGTCGGTGGAGATGAACGGGCCGAGGCGGCCGGCGTAATCGCGGTTGAAGCGCTGCACGGCGATGTTGTAGGCGTAGCCGTCGGCGGCCTGGACCTCGTGCAGGTCGAAGCGAGCGGGGAAGAAGAGGACCGGCTTGCCCCGGGCGGCGATCAGCGTCTCGTAGACGTTGGTGGCGACGCGTGAGGCGCGGGTGAGGATCCCTAGCGTGGGAGTCTCGAGCAGGGCGAAGTCGCGGTAGCGGCCGCGGACTCGGATCACCGGCGAGACGTGCATCGGGTCGCCGTTGTAGTGGACGAGGCAGCCGTCGTGAACGGCCCAGACCTCGAGGGCGTTCCAGGTCTCGACGTATCGATCGCCGTCCCAGTAGCCGGTGCAGTGGCGCAGCATGGCGAGGGCCTTGTCGATGCCGACGACGACGGTCGTGCCGGGCCGGCGGGTGAACCACTGCATTTCGACTTCCATCTCGCCGACGCGGATGCCGTCGGGGGAGACGCCGGGCGGGAGATGAGGATGCTGGCCGGCGTAGGGGAGGCCGCTCTTCGAGACGGCGGTGAGCAAGCGGCCGATGTTTTCGAAGTACTTGTCCGAATACCAGCCGCGGCGCATACGGTCGATATCGAGCTTGAAGGTGTCGTCCGTGAGGCGCGTGCCGTTGAAGAGTGACATGAGATTGAAGCGGCCTTCCAAAGGTCAGGTGAGCGAGGCGACGACTTCGACGCCGTTGAGCACCAGGTGGTAAAGGAACAGGCGGTGAAGCAGGTCGGCATCGTGGGGGACGGCGCCGATCGAGCGGGCGGCCTCCACGGGGAGGTCGTAGGTGTCGACGCAGTTGGCAGGGACGATCACGCGCCGCTGCAGCTGGCGGGCATTGGCGTCGAGGCGCAGGTGCATCGCCAACTGGTAGACGCACAGATCGGTGCAGTCGCCGACGATCAGGTAGCGATCCACCTCGGGGTGCCCGTCAATCCAGGCGTTGAGGCCGGTGTTCATGGAGGAGTCGATCGAATTCTTCTCGAGGGTCAACATCCGATCGTAGAAAGGCAGGGCCTTGATCTCGGGGACCGTCTCGCGCTCGCTCGTGCCGCGGACGCAATGCGGCGGGTAGGCGCCGAACTCGACGGCGTCGGGCTCGTGCGTATCCTGGGGGAGGAGGAAGTGGCGCACACCGGCGTCCCAGGCCCGCTGGAAGAGGTCGACCACCGGCCCGATGAGGGCGCGGACGCGGGGGCTGGCGAGAG
>DATEAV010000046.1:0-2103 GCA_035288185.1 Anaerolineales bacterium
GCGCTCTTCGCGCACATTCCCGGCCTGAAGGTGGTTATCCCCTCGAACCCCTACGACGCCAAGGGGCTTCTTAAGTCGGCGGTGCGGGATGCAAATCCGATCCTCTTCTTCGAACCGAAGAAGGGTTACCGCCTAATCAAGGGAGAGATCCCGGAAGGAGAGGAGGTCCTCGTCCCGATCGGCCCGGCCCGAGTGACACGCCCGGGGCGCGATCTGAGCGTATTCGCCTACGGGATGATGCACCACTACACTCTGCAGGCGGCCGAGCAGGTGGCGGCCGAGGGGATCGAGGCCGAGGTGATCGATCTGCGGACGCTCCTTCCCGTCGACCGGGGGGCGATCGTCGAATCGGTTCGAAAGACGGGGAAGGCGCTCATCGTCTACGAAGACAACCTGACGGGCGGGTATGGCGCCGAGATCGCCGCCACGCTGGCGGAACACGCGTTCACTGATCTCGATGCGCCGATTCGTCGCCTGGCGGGGCCTGATGTGCCGGCCGTGCCGTTCAGCCATCCGCTGCAGGACTGGTTTATGCCGGACGCGGAGAAGATCGCCGGGGCGATCCGCGAGCTGGCGGAGTATTGAGGAGGGGTGATCGGTGATCAGTGATCAGTGATCGGTGATCGGGGGAAGTGCCCAGGGCACCTGAGCAGCTGGGCACTTGGGCACCTGGTGCCATGGCGCCGAGGTGCCTGAGCGCCCGGGAACCGATCACCGAGTAACCGAGCACCAATCCTTCTCCCTTCGAGTTCGTCCCGCCTAAGGAGGCCCATGGCTACTCGTGTGATCATGCCGCAACTCGGCGAGTCGATCGTTGAGGGGACGGTTGCGCGCTGGCTCAAGAAGGAAGGGGACTCAGTCGCCGAGTTTGAGGCTCTTCTCGAGGTGAACACCGACAAGGTGGATACCGAGGTGCCCTCGCCGGCCTCGGGCCAGGTGCTGCAGGTGTACGTCCCCGAAGGCCAGACCGTTCAGGCGGGGACGCTGCTGGCGATGATTGGGGAGCCGGGGGAGGCCGTGCCGGAGGCGCCCGCGCCCGGAGCGGCTCCGGCCCCCGCCCAGCTCGCAGCCGGGGCGGCTCCCGCTGCCCCTCCGCCCGCAGCCGGGGCGGCGGCGCCTCACGCGCACGAGCGGGCCGGCGAAGATCTCGGCTTCATCTCACCGGTCGTCGCCAAAATGGCCGCCGAGCACCGGCTCGACTTGAGCCGCGTTCGCGGCACCGGGCGCGGCGGCCGCATCACGAAGAAGGACGTCCTCGCCCACCTCGAGGCTGGAGGCGGAGCCCAGGCGGCTGTGGCGCCATGGGAGACGCCGGCACTCGGCGAGCTGTTCCGTCCCAGCGAGGAGGTCTTCGGGGCGAAGGCGCCATCGGCCGCCGCGCCTACCAAGTCAGAGGGCATTTCACTCAAAGGAGAGCGTCCCGGTGCCGAGCGAAGCGAAGGCTTCGGGACCGCGCCCGCCTCTGGCGGCGACACCCTCCTACGTTTGGACAACATTCGCCGCTCGGTCGCCGACCACATGGTGCGCTCCAAGCACACCAGCCCGCACGTGACGACCGTGATGGAGGCCGATCTCTCCCGCGTGGCGGCCCACCGCCAGGCGCAACGCGAGGCCTTCGCCCGCGATCGGGTCGATCTCACCTACACGCCCTACTGCGTGGCTGCCTCCATCGCCGCGCTGAAGGCTTTGCCTCTCGTGAACTCCTCCTGGAGCGAGGCCGGGATCGTGATCCATCGTTCGGTGAACATCGGCCTGGCTGTCAGCCTGGGTGAGAAGGGGCTGATCGTTCCGGTGATCAAGGACGCCGACCGCAAGTCGCTTCTCCAGTTGGCGGCGGAGGTGAACGATCTGGCCGCCCGCGCCCGAAACCGGCAGCTCAAGCCTGACGAGGTCCAGGGGGGCACCTTCACGATCACCAACCATGGGGTGAGCGGCTCACTGTTCGCCACGCCGATCATCAACCAGCCGCAATGCGCCATTCTGGGCGTCGGTGCGATTCAAAAGCGGGCGGTGGTCATCGACGACGCCATCGCCATCCGCCCGATGGTCTATCTGAGCCTGACCTTCGACCATCGCATTCTGGACGGGGCGAGCGCGGACGGC
>DATEAV010000047.1:0-9769 GCA_035288185.1 Anaerolineales bacterium
AGCGCCCGACAGAGGCAGACCGCCCGGCTGGCCGAAAGTCCATCTACCGCAGAGATCGCAGAGCACGCAGAGATTTCTATGATCCCTCCGCGCCCTCTGCGGTGGATCCCACGCCGGTGATACAATGCGCCGGCTTCGGCCCGGGTGATATCCAGCGCCGGCCGAGCATCTGCCGAAGCGAGATCAGCGACTGGAGTGGAGGCACCCTCGATGAGAAACGCCATCACGCTCGTCGTCGCCGCAACGATTCTCCTCGCCGGATGCGGGCGATCGCCCACAGTGTCCCCGACCCTCGAGGCGCCGACCGACGCCCCTGCGGCGTCGACTGAGCCCGAGAACATCCCGCCCGGCACGCCGGATCAGCCAGCGGCAACACCGTCGCCCACCTCGCCATCAGCTCTCCTCCCCCTCGATCTGACGTCCGATCTCGAGACGATCCGCCTGCGCATGCTCCACAGCCATGAGAACTGGCGCTCGATCTGGGTCGAGCTCGAAGTCACCGAGTTCCCGCCGGAGGGGTCCGACCTGCTCGTCCGCTTCCGCCGCCTCCAGGTCTGGGTCCGTCAGCCAGGCGACGTCCTGCTGCTGCGCGGACCTGTGGACGGTGACCCCGATTACCTCTTCTTGTTGTATGGAACGCGCTATCTGGAAGCCGACCTCGCCACCGGGGCAACCCAGGAGGCCGAGATCGCGCCCTACGCCCTCGAGCCCTTCGTCGCTCCCGAAGAGATCACGGATACCATCTACGGCTATCCTCTGGCAGAGATGATGGTCTACCCGGCGGGCGAAATGATCTTCCCGACGGGCCTCGCTCAGCGCCAGGGCACCTACGAGCTGATCGGTGAGGACACCGTCGCCGGCCGGGCCGCCCTGATCGTCGATTTCACTCCCCAGCCGACCGGCCTCATCGCCGACCGCTTCCGCATCGACGCCCTCACCGGCGTGCTGCTCCGCCACCAGGTGCTTGGCAAGACCGGCGGCGGCGAACGGGTGGAGAGCGACCTCGTCGTGACGCGCATCGTCTACGACCCGGAGTTCGCCTCCGATCTCTTCACGGTCGGGCTCCCGGATAGCCTGCATTTCCAAGGACCGCCGGAGTGATTGGGGATTGGTGATCAGTGATCGGTGATCAGGGATTGGTGATCAGTGATCGGTGATCAGTGATCGGTAACACGACGCCCAGGCACTAGGGCACTTGGGCGCTGGGGCACCAGGACACAACCACGTGCCGCACGCCGTCCTCCCGTTCGGGCCGCGAGGCCCGGCGGCCCGCCGGGACGAGACGGTCGGCGTGCGGCATCGCCCGGCTGGGAACGCACCCGCCGAATCGCACAGCGGCCCCGGGCGCGCTGGCGCCCGATGCCCTCCTAACCGATCACCTCGCGCTCCAACAAACCGGACCGTCGCACGCTCATGCGGCCCGCTAATGCGCCTCCTCACCGGCCCACTGATCACCTCCCCCACGAGGCTGCCTCCCCCAGATCGAAATCACCACCGCGATGCTATAATCCCTCCACCATCGCCCATGAAGCAGCTGATTCAAGACGTCCGTACGGGCAAGACCTCCGTCGTTGAAGCCCCGATCCCGAGGCCCGGGCCGGGGATGGTGTTGGTCCGCACCGCGGCCTCGGCCGTTTCGACGGGCACCGAGCGCGCCCTGGTCGAGTTTGCCGGGATGAGCCTGGTGGGCAAGGCCCGCACGCGGCCCGATCTCGTCCGCCAGACGATCGACAAGGCGCGCCGCGAGGGCATCCTCTCGACACTGGAGGCCGTGCAAAACCGCCTCGACCAGCCCATGCCCCTGGGCTACTCCTCGGCCGGCACCGTCGTCGAGGTCGGCGAGGCCGTCGATGCCTTTCGCGCCGGCGACCGCGTCGCCTGCGCCGGGGGCGGCTACGCGGTCCACGGCGAGTATGCCGTCGTCCCGAAGAACCTCATCGCCCCGCTGCCCTCCAATGTGGATTTCGAGTCCGGCGCCTTTGCCACGCTCGGGGCGATCGCCCTGCACGGGCTGCGCCTCGCCGAGCCGCAGGTGGGCGAGCGCGTTGCCGTCATCGGCCTGGGATTGCTCGGTCTGCTGGCAGCGCAGGTGGCCCGCGCTGCCGGCTGCAGCGTGCTTGGCATCGACATCGACCGCGCTCGCCTCGCGCGCGCCGCCGGCCTGGGGATCGAGGCCGCCGCGCGCGACGATGCGGAGGGCGCCGCCGCCTCTCTCACAGGCGGGCGCGGCTTCGATATCGTCCTCATCTGCGCCCACGCCGCCACGAACGATCCGGTGGAGCTGGCCGGCGCCATCGCCCGCGACCGCGGCCGGGTCGTCGCAATCGGCGTCGTGGGGCTTGAGTTGCCGCGCAAGACCTTCTTCGAGAAGGAGCTCTCCTTCGTCGTCTCCCGCTCCTACGGCCCCGGACGTTACGACCCGGCCTATGAGGAGGGCGGTCACGACTACCCCATCGGCTACGTACGCTGGACCGAGGGCCGCAATCTGGCTGCGTTTGTGGACCTCGTCGCCTCCGGCCAGGTGGACGTGCGCTCCCTCATCACCCACCGCATTCCGATTGAGCGCGGCGCCGAAGCCTACGCCCTCATCACCGCCGAAGACCCCGAGCCGTTCCTCGGCGTGGTGATCACCTACCCGGAGGTCGCCTCTCTTCCGGCGCGGCGCACAGTCTCGACCACGCCGCTGCCGGCCGAGCCGGCCGCCCCGGTGCGCCTGGGCGCCCTGGGCGCGGGCAGCTTCGCCACCGCCGTCGTCTTCCCCATCTTGCGCAAAGTGAGAGGGATCGAGCTCGTGGGCCTCGCCTCGGCCTCCGGATACAAGAGCGCCCACGTCGCCCGGCGGTTTGGCTTCGGCTCGGCCCAGGCCGACGAGGCCGCACTGCTGCACGACGGCCGGATCAACACGATCGCCGTGCTGACACGCCATCACCTCCACGCCCGGCAGACCGCCGCCGCCCTGCGCGCCGGCAAGCACGTCTTCTGCGAGAAGCCGCTCGCCCTCAGCCGCGAGGAGCTCCTCGAGGTCGACGAGGCCCTGCGGGCCTCCGGCCGGCTCCTGATGGTGGGCTTCAACCGCCGCTTCGCACCGATGTCCGCCCGCCTGCGCGAGTTTCTTGCGCCAGTGCGCGAGCCCCTCCTGATCCACTACCGGGTGAACGCCGGCCTCCTCCCTCCCGGTCACTGGCACTACGATCCCGAGCAGGGAGGCGGCCGGATCGTCAGCGAGGCCTGCCACTTCATCGACGTTCTCGCGTTTCTCACCGGCGCTCTTCCCACGCGCGTTCTCACGCGTGGGCTGCCGGGCGGCGAACGCTACCGGGAGGAGAATGTCGTCCTCACCGTCGAGCTCGCCGACGGCTCGATCGGGGTGATCGCCTACCTGGCCAACGGCGACAGGGCCATGGCCAAGGAGCGCATCGAGGTCTCCGGCGGAGGCCGCAGCGCGGTTCTCGACGACTTCCGGCGCCTGCATCTCTACGCCCACGGCCGCCGCTCTGCAGTGCGCGCCCCGCTGCGCCAGGACAAGGGTCACCGCGCCGCGTGGGAAGCCTTCGCCGCCGCGATCCGATCCGGCGGCCCCGCCCCCATACCCTACAAGGACTTGTTTGCCGTGAGCCTGGCAACGCTGGCGGCCCGCGATTCGCTCCGCCAGGGCGAGGCCATTTCCATTGAGCCGCTGCCCGCCCACGAGTAACCCCCGCTCCTCGCCGTCAGATGAACGATTCCACGGAATGTCCTGCGGAGGCGTGCGGGCGTAGCTGGGAGCGGCGATGCACCTCGGCGTGGCGTGGGCGTGAGGGCAATGAATGGAATGTCATTCTGAGCCGGCGGGGCAACGGAAGAGGGCCAATTCCATGCAGCAACGAGCCGGCGACACCTGCACCTGCAGCGCACTGCAGGTGCGGTGCAGGCGAGAATCACCGGAGCGCGGCGCAAACTCGCTAGCCTCTAGGAAACGACGCACTCCGCGTTTCCTTGAGGCGACCATGAGGGCGCATGGTTTCAGTGATCCTTCGCGCCTCCTGGTCAGCCAGGGCCCGCACCGCGAGACGTACGGCGCTCAGGATGACATTTCCCCAGCGCCATCCTGAGCCGGCGGCGAGACGGATGATGCGCAATTCGACGAAGAACGCCCATGATCCGTGATCCGTCCAGATCCACGGCGCCCGAGGTCCAGCGATCCGACCCGGGCACGCTGCTGCGCGCCACACGCGAGCTCGGCTTGCCCTCGATGCTCCTCTACCTCCAGCACCAGGCGGCCCTTCGCACGGGCTGGATCCGGCGTCGGACGCGGGTCTTCGATTGGGAAGAGAAGCCTCTCGGCCACTGGCTTCGCCCCCGGGTCCCGTCGGAGCCGGAGGCCTACGCCGCGCACCGCGGGGCAGGCCCACGATTCCTCTTCGACGCCGCGAGCGATCTCGCTCCCGGCCTCGCCGCCGTCCTCGGCGAGGCTGCTGCTGCCCTCACCCAAGAGGCCGAGGGAATCCTCAAGGGCCGCATCCCACTCTTCGGCGGGCTCGCGATCCATCTCGGGTTCCCTCCGGATTGGCGCGCGTTCGCTCCGATCGGCGGCGGCGAGGTCGCAGCCCGCATGGCAACCGACCGCCACTGGTCGACGGTCCACGAGCTTCAAGCGCCAGCCGATATCAAGCTCCTCTGGGAGGCTTCCCGATTCGCCTGGGCCTTCAGCCTCGGCCGCGCCTACAGGCTCACCAAGGAAGACCGCTTCGCCGAAGGTTTCTGGGCCCTCTTTGAATCATGGCGCGCCGCCAACCGTCCCAACAGCGGCCCCCACTGGCTCTCAGGGCAGGAGGTGGCTCTCCGCCTCCTCGCGCTCACCTTCGCCCTCCACGCCTTCGCTCCCTGGCTCCACCCTCGCCCCGAGCGCGTCGCTCTTCTGGCAGCGACCATCGCCGTCCACGCCGCCAGGCTCCCCGCCACCCTCGCCTACTCCCGCGCTCTGGCCAACAACCACCTGATCAGCGAGGCGACCGGCCTCTACACCGCCGGCCTGCTTTTCCCGGAGCTGCGCGACGCGGCCCGCTGGAAGAGGCTCGGCCGCGGCCTGCTCGCCCGCGCCCTCCCCCTCCAGTTCTTCGCCGACGGCGGCCACGTCCAACACTCCCTCAACTACCACCGCCTCGTCCTCCAGGCCGGGCTTTGGTGCGCGCGCCTCGCCGATTTGAATGGCGAGCCCCTCCCGCGCCCCGCGCTCGCCGCGCTCCGCCGCGGCGCGGACTTCCTGGCCGCGCTGGTGGACCCGGCGACCGGCGCCGCGCCCAACCTCGGCGCCAACGACGGCGCGCAAATCTTGCCTCTCACCACCTGCACCTTTGAAGATTACCGCCCTACCCTTCAACTCTCGGCTGCGACTCTGAGTAGCCCGCCACAGCCCCCTGGACCATGGTGGGAGGCGGCTGTCTGGTTTGGGGGCGTCTCCCCGGCCCGGCAATCTCCCTCCCCCATCGCCACGCGGGATTTCCCCCGGGCCGGCCTCTATCGCCTCGCCGGCGCGCACGCCTGGGCGGTCCTGCGCGTGGCGCGCTTCACCACCCGCCCGAGCCACTCCGATCAGCTCCATCTCGACCTATGGTGGCGCGGCCACAATCTCTTGTGCGACGCGGGCTCCTACCTTTATGTCGCGCCGGCCCCGTGGGACAACGGGCTGGCCCTATCTGCCGTCCACAACACGCTGCGCGTGGATGGCGCCGAGCCGATGCGCCGGGCCGGGCCGTTCCTGTGGCTCGAGTGGGCCCAGGCGTGTCTGCTCGGCCGTTGGGCATCGGCCGGCGGGCACCTGGAGGCTCTGACCGCCGAGCACACCGGCCACCGGCGGATGGGCGTCGCCCACCGGCGCACCATCGCCCGCGCCGGCGACGAGCTGTGGCTCGTCGCCGACGATGTGCTCGGCGCCGGCCGCCACACGGCTACGCTCGCCTGGCTTCTCCCCGATTGCCCTTCACCGCGCCTCGAGACCGGAAGGCTGCTCCTGCAATGGCCCGGCCTCGACCTCTCGCTCGAGGTCGAGGCGCCCTCTGGCGAGGCGCCACGCTGTGCGCTATATCGTCAGGGGGAGCGAATCTCCGGTGGGGCGATCCGCCACGCCGCCGAGGCCTGGGGATGGCGTTCCCCCACCTACGCCCATCGCCAGCCCGCGCTCACGTTCGTCGCAGAGACGGAGGGCCCGCTGCCTCGGCGCATCCTCACCCGAATCCGCCTCGGCGGCGCCCCTGGGGAGGCGCTCCGCCTCGAATGGGCCTCTCCCGGGGAGGGCCAGAGCTCATTCCGATCGCTTGCCTTGGGCGGCGAGGAACTGCAGTTCCTCGGCTGAACCGGCGTGCTAGAATCCAAGGGAGGCGCGCCGGCGGCCAGCAGCCGCACTGCCCTCCCCAATCCTCGCCTGATGCATATCCTTCTTGTCCACCAGTATCTCCTGCGCACCGATGAAGCCGGCATGACGCAGCATTACGAATTTGCGCGCCACCTTGTCCGTTCCGGCCACCGCGTCACGGTCCTCGCCGGGACGCGCTCCTATCTCACCGGGGCCGACCACTCACCGAGCGCGGCGGCCGAGCCCGGCCTGGAGATCCTCCGCTGCCGTGTTTGGGGACAGACCCATCAAAGCTTCCTCCAGCGAGGTCTGGGCTTTCTCTCCTTCACGTTCACATCCTTCGTCCGCGGTCTCCTTCTCCGAAATGTCGATCTGGTCTGGAGCACTTCGCCCCCGCTTCCGCAGGTAGGCACGGCCTGGGCGCTGGCGGTCATCCACCGCGCGCCGCTAGTCTTCGAAGTCCGGGATCTCTGGCCGGCCGTCGCCGTGGAGCTCGGCGTACTGCGCAACCCGATCCTGGTCGCGGTCGCCCGTTGGGCAGAGCGATTCCTCTACCGCCGGGCCCGCCGCGTGATCGTAAACTCGCCCGGGTTCATCCCATCCTTGCTGCGGGCAGGCGTCCCTCCCGAGAAGCTCGCCCTTGTGCCCAATGGCGCCGACGTGCGCCGCTTCAATCCCTCCGATCCGGGCGTGGCGTTCCGTCGCGCCCACTCCCTGCAAAGGAGATTCGTCGCCCTCTACGCCGGCGCTCACGGCCTCTCCAACGACCTGACTACCCTCCTGGCAGGCGCCGACCTGCTGCGCACCGACTCGCGCATCGTCTTCGTGCTTGTGGGCGACGGCAAAGAGAAGCCCCATCTCATCGCCGAAGCCGAGCGCATGGGCCTGCCCAACGTCCGATTCCTGCCTCCTGTCCCCAAGGCAGAGATGCCGGGTGTGTTGGCGGGGGCGGACTGCGGAGTGGCGATCCTCCGACCGATCCCCCTCTTTGCCACGACCTTTCCCAACAAGGTCTTCGACTACATGGCCGCGGGCCGCCCGGTTGTACTGGCGATCAATGGCGTGATCCGGACGGTCGTGGAGGAGGCGGGAGCAGGCCTGGCCGTCCCGCCCGGGGACCCTGCCGCGCTGGCAGAAGCGATCCGGGCTCTGGCCGCCAATCCTCAGGCCGCTCGTGACATGGGACGCCGGGGACGAGCGCACGCCGAAGCCGCGTTCGACCGGGCCGACCTCGCGGCACAGATGGAACGGGTGTTGCGAGAGGCCGCGCAGCGCTGAAGCCGCACCGGCCTTCCCCCGCGCGAGACCAGAGGAATCGCCGTAGGGGCACGGCATGCCGTGCCCCTACACGTTGAATGCGTGAGGCTTCCGTCGGTGGAGACCTAGACCGGACCGCGCCCTACTGCGCGACTTGCCGCCAGATCAGGAGGATGAAGTTCTTTTCGCAGATGTCGTAGGTCGTGACGGCGACGGGGTCGCTAACCGGAAGGCCTGATTGATCCACGAGCCGCACCGAGAGGGTCTCGCTGCTCGCGATCGGATGGTCCGCCAGGTCGAAGACGTAGCCCGAGGGCCCCAGAACGGTGGCGCCCCCGGTCAGGGTGTCCGTGTCGATGTGGGCTCCGCCCAGCTCACCCTCCAAGTGGACGGTCTGGTAGACGACCGGGGCCTCGTTGGCGTCGAACACCTGTCCGCCGATGCCCATCCAGTTGCAGCCCTCGCCGTTGATGAAGGTATTCGCTATGGCAGACTGTGGATCAGCCTCAAACCTATAAGAAACCGGAGTTTCGCCCGGCGTGCCCTCGTCGGGCGACTCGGTTTCGGTGGGCTCCTCCGTGGGAGTGGGGGTCTCCGTGGTGCGCGGGGTGGGGGAGATGGTGGCCGTCCACGTGGGCGGGAGGAAGCGCGCCGGCGTATTCGTTGCAGTGGGGTAACCCAGAGTGGGCGGGAGGGTAGGTGGGGGGTAGGGATTGAAAGGCAGGTAGGGGTTGAGGAAGACCACGCTCAGCAAGAGCCCTGCGCCCACTGCCGCGAGCAGCACGACAAGCGTTAGGAGGTTGATAATCAACCTTCCCAGGCTCATCCTTGGACGCGGCTGATAGACATCATCCATCGCAACACACTCCCGATTCCCCGTCTAGGGCGCGACGAGAATCTCAATGGTTGAGGCCTGGCGCTTCTCCGCGAGCCAGGTTTCGACGGCGCTCTCCTGCAGCCTCTCGAGGGCATCCGGCAGGAGCTGCCGCACCTCTCGCTCGATCGTCTGCACGATGTGGAAGCCGAGGCTGCTTTCGATCACTGTGCTCGTCTCCCCGGGGCCCAGAGAGAAGGCGGCCGTCTCGACCTCCGGCGTCGTCAGGTAACCCGGGGGAAACCACCCCAGATCGCCACCGGCCGGGCGCGTGCTGAGATCGAGGGAAAACGCCGCGGCCAGCTCGGCGAAGTCGGTTCCGGCCACGACCTCATCCCGCAGCGCCTCGGCCTGTTCGCGACTGGCCACCAGGATATGGCGCGCGTGCACCTGGTCGGTTTCGGCCGGCACGCCTTCGGCGATCCGGGCCACCATCTCCGCGGCCAGCAGGTCCTCTTTCAGGCCGCGAGTGAAGCTCTCGATGTTGAAGCTGTTTTCCGCCATCCAGGCCTCGAGGGCATCCGCCGAGCCAAGATCCAAGGCCAGCCGCTCGGTCTCGGCCAGAACCTCTTCCTCCGTCAGGCTCATCCCCTCCGCCTGGGCGCCCTGCGCCAACAGACGTCGGTCGATGAGCGCCTGGAGAACCTGGCCTTGGTAGTCCTCCAGGGTTGCAAGGTCGATGCCAAGGGCGGCCTGACCAGCCTCGAAGCGGGCAACCTCCGCCTCAAAGTCGGCCAGGAGGATCCCCTCTCCGTTCACCAGCGCAGCGAGGGGAGCAGGGGTCGCCGTGGAAGTGGAGGGCGGCAACGCCGGCGTTGGAGACGTGCCATCCATGCCCGAAGGGGCGCTGCAGCCCGCCAGCCAGAGCGCCCCGGCCAGGCAGGCCAGGAGGAAGGGTCGTAGCCCGGCCATCACGGCGCGGATTATACCCACGGGCCCTCTCCAGGCAACCATGAGGCCAGACTTCTCCTCCGGATCCCTCTTCTTTACGAAAGCCTCACTGAGATGTAGGGGAATTGCAGAGCGGTGGAGGGCGCTCGCCGCGCGGAATGCCAGCCCAAGGATCTGCCGGGAGGGCAATTCACAGGCTCAGGGCATCCCAAGAATGGGCGAGCGTGGCCGCCGCGGGCAAGGGCGCCGCAGCCTAGTCGGCGCCGGAGGCGAAAACAAAGACCATCGGACGGCGCTTGGTCGCCGCGTAGAAGAACTTGCCGAGTTCCTTCTCGATCCGCTCTTCGAGATCGCCGTCCGTCTCGCCCACCAGGTCGTCGATTTTCGCCCGGGCCCGGGCGAAGAGGTCCTCGGAG
>DATEAV010000048.1:0-10958 GCA_035288185.1 Anaerolineales bacterium
GAGGGGCGTTCAACCCTCGCACCGCCCGCCACACCGTCCCGGTGTCCTTCGGGAGGGCAGGTGTTGAACGCCCCTACTCTCCCTCTTGCTCTCCCGCCTCGACCTCGGGCCCAAAGCCGAGGTCGAGCTTCTCCTCCATTCGAATCTGACCTCGCAGGAAGGCGCCCTCCTCGGTGGAGAAAGAAGTCGTCACCACATCTCCCCAGACGCGGCCGGTGTGCGTGATCTCCACCCGCTCCGCGGTGATGTCGCCCTTCACGGAGCCCGCCACGATCACGGTGACAGCGCGTATCTGCGGGCTGCTCACCCGTCCCTCGGGGCCGACGACGACCAGGCCGTGGATCGTGATCTCTCCATCGAAAGCCCCCTCGATGCGAACGCCGCCGTTTCCCAGGAGCCGTCCTTGTAGGCTGATCCCTGGCCCGAGCACTGAGTCGACGCGGTCCGCCCCCTCGGCCGCGGCCGGCTTCTCACCGCCCTTGCGGAACATTCTCCCCTCCTCTCCTGCCCGCCGCGTGGCCCGCCCGGCGGAAGTCCCTGGCCGACGGAAGGCCGCCGGCGGGCTCGGCCGCCAGGACGGCCCGCAGAATCGCCTGCGCCACGGCCTCCGCGGCGTAGGCCCCCACAATGCTCACATCGGCCGTCTTGCCTCCGGTTGAGAGCGCAAACAGCGTGTCACCATCGAGTTGCGTGTGCGACGGGCGGATAGCACGGGCGATCCCATCGTGAGCCATGCACGCCACGATGTTCGCCCCTTCCTTGGTGAGGCCAGCGTTCGTCGCCACCACGCCGATCACTGTATTGCCCTTCGAGGCGAAGCGCAGCGCCGTCCGCCCAACCATGCTCCGCATGACAGCCAGCGTATCGGCGAAAGGGCCTTCGCCGCCAAGGCGTACAGGGCCCACTCGGATCACCCGCGCGCCGGCGATCACCTGGCCCGTGGGTGGGTCGATCACATCGCCGAGCGCGTTGACCGCGACGATCGCCCCGACCATGACCCCGCCGCCAACCTCGACCGAGGCCGTCCCCACGCCGGATTTCATCGCCCCGCCCATGCCGAGGATCTTCCCCACGCTTGCGCCCATCCCCACGCCGGCGTTCCCTTCGGCCGGCGGCTCGCGGCCGGCCTGCAGGCAAGCGGTGTATCCCATCGCCGCGTCGGGCCGCACGTCCGCGCGCCCCATCATCAGGTCGAAGATCACCGCGGCCGGGACGATGGGCACTTTCACCGTGACGACGTCGAACCCCGCCCCGTGCTCCTCCAGGTAGCGCACCACGCCGCCAGCGGCGTCGAGCCCGAACGCGGATCCACCTGTGAGAAGGACCGCATTCACCTTCTGGACGAGATGGAGGGGATGCAACAGATCGGTCTCGCGCGTCCCGGGCGCCCCGCCGCGCTGATCGACGCCGGCGACGGCCCCCTCGGGGCAGAGAACGACGGTGCAGCCGGTGAGCGCCTCAGCGTCGTGGGCGTGCCCGACGCGGATCCCCGGGATATCGATGAGGCTGTTGGTTGTGGGCATCCCTTCTCCGTGGAGGGTCGTCAAAGTCAGCAAGTGATCCGTGATCGGTGATCGGTCATCTGGCGGATGGGCACCAGGGCACCCAGGCGTCTGGGCACCCGGTGCCCAAGTGCCCTAGTGCCCGATCACTGATCACCGTTCACCCGATCTCACCTTCTCTAGGCACGCGTGACTGACTCATCAGGTCCTTGGAGGCCGAGTCCGCCCCGCGGCCTAGCGTATCCCGCTGTCGTAGTGGACGTCGAGCCGGGTCCATTCGCCCGGCATCACCGTGAAGGGGATCGGGCTCGCCGAGGGGATCCCTGCTGCCGGCGAGAGGGGCACGAGCGTGTATTCGCCGGCCGGCAACCCGACCCGGTATCTTCCCCGCCCGTCGCTCTCGACCGTCGCCAGAACGGCGCCATCGGCAGCCAGAACCTCGAGCTCGGCCTGGTACGGCTGATCGGGGCATTCCGTCCCGGCGATCACGACCGGGCACATCGGCCCGATCCACACCGTCCCCTCGATGCCGCTGTCGACGGCCGGCGGCGCCGACGCGCATGCCGCCAGCAAAAGAGCGCACGCCAGGGCAAGGCCATAGGGCTGCGCCCTAAGCCTTGTAGCCAAACTTACGCAACAGGGCCTTGCGTTCGGCAACATCGGACTCGCTTTCGAACCCACGCGTCTTCACTCCATCCACCACGCCCATCACGCCCCGGCCCTGTTCGGTCTCGGCCAGGATCACCTCGACGGGGTTGGCCGTGGCGCAGAAGATCCCGCACACTTCCGGCACGGCTTTCACCGCATTCAAGACGTTCACCGGGTAGACGTTCTTCAAGAAGATCAGGAAGGCATGGCCGGCCGCCAGCCGCAGGGCGTTGCTCTTGGCCAGATCCACCATCTCGGGAGAGGTTCCACTGGCACGCACCAACGCCGGGCCCGACGACTCGCAGAACGCCACACCGAACTGGATCCCCGGCACCGACCCGGCCAGGGCTTCATGCAGGTCCTCGACCGTCTTGATGAAATGCGCCTGGCCGAGAATGAGGTTGACGTCGTCGGGTTTTTGGATGGGGACCGTCAGCAAGTCCATCGGCTCCTCCGTGGGCACGTGGGTGATCGGTTACTCGGTGATCGGTTACAGAGGGATTCGTCACCTGGACACCCCGGCCCCGGTGCCCGAGCGCCCTAGAGCCCGATCACTGATCACTGATCACTGATCACCCCATTCTACCGGTTAACCCCCCTACTTCCCCAACCGGGCCCGCTCCTGCTCGACGATCTCGTCATCGAGCTTGCGGTAGAGCGGCTCGGGAGGCAGGAGCGCCTGACCCGGTGGAAGGGTGCTCGGTTCCCATCGGCCGGCGGCCTGGGCGGGATCATAGACCAGGGCTCGATGTGGGCGCGTCTTTTCCTGGAAAGTGACGATCTTCAGCTCGCCGAAGAGCGGCTGTTTGTAGCCGAGCGTACGGTGGAGCCGTTCGCTGCTGAAGGGCAGGAACGGCGCCAGGAGCACCTTGAGCGAATCGATCGCCCGCAGCGCCGTGTAGATCGTCTTTCCGGCTGCCTCCCGGTCGGTCTTGATGGCGAACCACGGGCCTTGATGATCCAGGTAGCGGTTGACCTCTCCAGCGAGGCCGATCGCCTCGGAGAGCGCAGCGCGAAGGCGCACGGCCTCCACGTGTTTCCCTGCGACGGCGAAGCCTGCTTCGGTGCGTTCCAGCAGGAGGATATCCTCGGGCCTCTGGCCTTTCGGATCCGGGACCTTTCCATCCCAATGCCGGTAGGCGAAGGAGAGAACACGATTGGCCAGATTCCCCCAGGTGGCGACGAGTTCGTCGTTGTTGCGCCGGACGAAATCGGCCCAGGCAAACTCACTGTCGCGTGTCTCCGGCATCGTGGCTGCCGCATAGTAGCGGATCGCGTCGGGATCGTAGCGCTCCAGGATATCGGGGAGCCAGATCGCCCAGTTGCGGCTCTTCGAGAACTTGGCACCCTCCACGTTCATGAACTCGTTCGCCGGGACATCATAGGGGAGGTTGAGGGCCCGGCCGTCCCCGTTTCCCCAGGTCCGCACGCCCAGCAGCTCCGCCTGCCAGTAGACGGTGTGGAAGGGGATGTTGTCTTTGCCCAGAAAGTTGTAGATGCGGGCGGCGGGGTCGTACCACCAGTCCTTCCAGGCGTCGGGCCGGCCGATGTTCTCGGCCCACTCGATGGAGGCGCTGAAATACCCCATCAATGCCTCAAACCAAACGTAGATGCATTTTTGTTCCCAGCCTTGCACGGGAACAGGGACGCCCCACTCCACATCGCGCGTGAAGGGGCGCGGTTTCAGCCCTCCTTCCAGGAAGTTGCGGACGAAATTGACCACATTCGGGCGCCAGTGCGAGGCGTGCGCTTCGAGGTAGGCCTGCAAGGAGGCGGTGAAGGCCGGCAGGTTGATGAAGAAGTGCTCCGTCTCACGGACCACCGGCCGCGAGCCGTCCGTCTTGCTCCGCGGGTCGATCAGCTCGAGCGCGTCGAGCACGGAGCCGCAGTTGTCGCACTGGTCCCCGCGGGCGCCGTCGAAACCGCACACCGGGCAAGTGCCTTCCACGTAGCGGTCGGGCAGGAAGCGGTGTTCGCTCTCCGAGTAGAGCTGGCGCTGCTTCTCGCGAAAGAGATGCCCGGCCTCCTGCAGCCGGGTGAAGAACCCCTGGGCGACCCGATGGTGGTTTTCGGTGTCGGTGTGGGTGTAGAGATCATAGGAAATCCCGATCGCCCGCTGGCTCTCCAGGTGCCGGTCGTGGTAATGCTCAAACAGCTGGCGCGGCGGCACCCCGCGCTTATCGGCCTCAATAGTGATCGGGGTGCCGTGCGAATCCGAGCCCGAAACCATCAAGACCCGATTCCCCTTGAGGCGGTGATAGCGGGCGAAGATATCCGCCGGGAGGAGAGCCCCGGCGAGATGGCCGATATGCAGGTCGCCATTGGCGTAGGGCCAGGCGACGGAGACATGAATGGTGTCGGGCATGGGTATCCTCAGGCTCGATCCATCAGCCCGCCATGGCACGCACAGGGCTGCGATCTCGGGCTTGCGCCGGTGGGTGAACGGTGATCAGTGATCGGTGACCGGGCGCGCTTGCGCCAGAACACTCGCTCACCAAGCAACCGATCACCGAGTAACCGATCACCCCTTCTGGGCCGGGCATTGTAGCATGCGAGGGCAGAACGAAACCGCCAGCGCGAGGCTGGCGGTGGGGAAGCTGCCTGGGCCGGCGGTCAGCGGCGCCGGCTGCGAACCGGGCGCGCACGGCCGGCCGACGCCGATGGGCCTGGCCCCATCGACGCAGGCAGCCCGCGCATGACCATGGTCCCCGGCTTTCCCAGCAAGACATTCACGAAGGAAGACTCCAAGTGAAGCGTGGTGACATTCTAACCGCCAACGGTCCCGAGTCAAGAGGCCAGTCGGCTCGTGTCGCCTGAGCCGGCGCCGGCCCCCCGGCCGCATTCGTCGGGGTGGCTATCGCAATACGGGCGTACGCCGGGGAGCCGTCCCCGGTGGCGGGCCACCCATTGGTAGATCGCATCAGCCGCGCGGCGCAGTCGAGGCCGGCCATAAAGCTGGGGGATGCCGCGCACTCCCGTGGCCGAGCCCAGGGCGAGCAAGATGGCCTCCGCCCCGCGGGCAAGCCGGCCCCCTTCCGGCGCCGCCCACGCCGCCGCCTGGCATTCCTCAGGGGCAAGACCCAGCGACTGGCAAACTCCCGGCGCCTGGAAAGGGAGAAGGCGCACGTGCCCGCGCCGATCCAGCCGACGGAGCAGCCCGGCGCAGGCGGTACAGAACCCGCAGTCGCCGTCGAAGACAAGCGTAAGGGATCTCGGTCGCATTCCCTCGATTGCCGGCCCTGGCATTTCCTACTCGCCCTCGGCTTCCAGGCTTGCCTGAAGCCGGTGATGGATCTTCAGGGGCTGCCGCTGCTCCTGCTGCGACAGAGCTTCGTGCCAATCCTTCTGCCGATTATGAACGACGGGCCGGAAGGCCCGGGCCGCTTTCAGCCCTCTGCGAGTGATCTCCACCAGCAGCCTGCGGTCGGAAGGGTGTGCCACCCGGCACACGTACTCCCGTCGTTCCAGGGAATCCAGCAGCCCGGTGGCCGTCGGGCGGCCCTAGATCAGCTTCTCGGCGATCTCGTTGTAACACACATTCGCCAAGGGCGGCCACGGTGAGGCGAGAGGTGGGGCGGGCGATCCTGATCCGATGGAGGCAAAGGGCTACGACCGCTGGCTGAGCCAGCACAGCTCCCACGAGGGGGCGCGGCGAGCTCACGGTATCACCGACGGGCCGTTCTATCGGGACCGAGACAACCCTCAGGCAGCGCTTGTTCACAGGAACGTCGAGGGCGTGGATCGGGCGATGAAATCGTTACGGTCCGAGGCCTTCCGCGATGCGGCCCGGCTCGCCGTAAATGTCCGGCTCGAAGTCTGGAGCTCGCAGATCCCAGGCTGACCTTCACTATAGAAGAAGCTCGGCCGGCATGCGGGAAGCTGGCGGCGCCATGGGCGCGCCGCCTTCGAGCCTGGCAATCCGGCGGGCACCTTCGACCGGGCTCGGGGTCCTGGCAGACACCGAAAGGTGAAATACAAAAGGGGCGATGCAATCATCGCCCCCGGGCTGGACGCTCGCCCCTCTTGGCTCTAGCTCAAGTAATCCCGCAACTGACGCGAGCGGCGGGGATGGCGCAGGCGGCGGAGCGCCTTGCCTTCGATCTGGCGGATCCGCTCGCGGGTGAGGCCGAACTTCTGGCCCACCTCCTCGAGGGTGTAGGATCGCCCGTTGTGCAGCCCGAACCGCAGGCGCAGGATGCGGGCCTCGCGCGGGCTCAGAGTGGCCAGCACCTCTTCGATCTTGTCCCGAAGCAGGTTCTGGTAGGCGCTCTGGGTTGGCGTGGGCGTTGTGTCGTCCTCGACAAAGGCGCCCAGCTCGGAGTCCTCTTCCTCCCCCACGGGCGTCTCCAAGGAGAGAGGCCGCCAGGAGACCCGCATCATCCATTGCACCTTGCGCGGGTCGGCGTCCATCATGCCGGCGATCTCTTCGGGGGACGGCTTGCGCCCCATGTCCTGCTCCAGCTGGCGGGCCACCTTGTAGAGACGGCGGATGCGGTCCGACATGTGAACGGGCACGCGAATTGTCCGTCCTTGGTCAGCGATGGCGCGGGTGATCGTCTGGCGGATCCACCACGTGGCATAGGTGCTGAAGCGGAAGCCGCGTTTGTAGTCGAACTTCTCGACCGCCTTCATCAGGCCGAGGTTTCCCTCCTGGATCAGGTCCAGGAAGGGGACCCCTCGGCCGATGTACTTCTTGGCGATGCTCACCACCAGCCGGGTGTTGGCCTTGATCAGGTGCTCGCGGGCGGCCCGGGCGTCGTGAATCGCCCCCAGGTAGTCGGCCCGCTTCTTCGGAGTGCAGTTGCCGTTGAGGCGGGCCAGGCGAACCTCACTCGCCTTCCCCCGTTCGATGCGGGTGGCGAGATCCACTTCTTCTTCTGTGGTGAGGAGGGGGACCCGCGCCATCTCCTTCAGGTAGAGGCCGACGGTGTCGTCACTGGAGATCGCCGAGAGATCGAAGGCTTCGGGGCTTTCGGTTTCGGCGTCGGGGCGGAGATGGGGAGGGACGTGCGAGAGGTCTTCGTAGACCTCGATGCCGGCGCTGCGGAAGAACAGCCGCAGGCGTTCCAGTCGGCCGTCTGTGTCTTCCGCTTCTGGGAAGACGGTGACAATGTCTTCGGTCGTGATGAAGCCCTGGTAGTCGCCTTTTTCCATCAGGGCTGCGAACGCTTCCCTCAGGTACCAGCGGTCCTTGGAAACGCTCATCCATTATGCTCCTGGCAGGGTCGCCGGCCGCGAGCGCTCGGGGCGGCGAGGTCAGGATTGTGATATCAACGACTTCAGGCCCGACAACCGGGGATCAACTTCGGCGGCCGGGTGGCTGCAGGGCTCAAGATTCAGGTTGTTGCCACACTCCGGGCAGAGCCCCTTGCAGGCCGAGCGGCAGACCGGCCGCAAGGGCACATCGAGAACCAGGTATTCTCGGACCAGCGGATTGAGGTCCAAGATTCCCGTCTCCGGGATCGTCAGGAGCGGATCGCTTGCCTGTCCCGGGGGAAACACGAAAAGATCGTCGAGGCGGATCTCGAGCCTCTGTGAAAAGGCCTCCAGGCAGCGGACGCAATCCACGGTCGTCGCGGCCTGAAGATCTCCCTGGGCGTATAATCCCTGCGATGTCCGGCTGAAGCGGATCGACCCCCTCAGATCGGCTACCTCTAGTTCGCCGATGCGCACGCTGGGGTGGTCGAAATCAAAGCTTCGGTTGCTCCCGACACCCTGATGCAGCAAAAAGCCGACATTCAACCGCAACGGGTGACGGTTGCTGGAAGAATTCACACTGACGCCTGGCAATTGCAGTTCCAGAAAATCGCACGCATTATAACATAGATAGAATCGAGCGTCAAGGCGGCTAGCATACGCTATACATAAGTCGCAAACCCGATAAAGGAAAGCAGTACATACAGGAAGGTGAAGGCCAATGCACCGCATATCTATGGCCAAGGTACCGTTCGAGTAGTCATCCGGATCGGTCCGTGTCCCCCCAGCTCCTACTTGCAACGCGCAACCCCGGGAAGCTCCTCGAGCTCAGGGATCTGCTTTCCCATCTGCCACTCCGGCTGCTGACGCCCGATGACCTCGGCCCCTTGCCGGCCGTCGAGGAGACGGGCGCCACCTACGCCGAGAATGCCGGCCTCAAAGCGGCGGCGCTCGCGCTGGCCAGCGGCCATTGGACTCTGGCCGACGATACGGGCCTGGAGGTGGCGGCCCTTCTTGGCGCCCCCGGCCTCCACTCCGCCCGCTTGGTCCCCTCACCCGCCGAAGGCCCCCTCCCGTCCGACGCCGACCGCCGGCGCCGTCTGCTCACCCTCCTGGCGCCCCACCCCCGGCCATGGACCGCCCGGTTTCGCTGCGTCATTGCCCTCGCCTCGCCGCAGGGAAAGGTGGACCTCGCCGAAGGCCTCTGCCCCGGCGAGGTGGTCCCAGCGGAGAGGGGGTCTGGGGGCTTCGGCTACGATCCCCTCTTCCTTCTCGATGGGGTCACAAAGACCATGGCGGAGCTCTCCCCGCAGGAAAAGAACCGCCTCAGTCACCGGGCCCGGGCCATTGCCGCCCTGCTTCCAGTCCTCCTCCGCCGACTGGATCTCCCCTCGCCTCAACGCTAACCCGGGCGGCCGGCATGTCGAGCATCCCGGCGCGGGCATCGAATATCGCTCAGTGAAGCGCACGCCGATGTCCCAGCCCCCTAAGCGACGACGATCTCCTCCGCCGAGGGCGAAGGGGACGCGTTTGGCACCCTCTACCTGCGGCATGTCGCGACATCTTTCCGGCACATCCGCTACAGCGTGGGGACCGGCGGGAGGCGGAGGACTAGACCGAGACCGTCTTCGTCAAGGTGTGGGAGGCCTACCTCGGTTCCGGATCGGAGAGATTTCGTTCCGAAGCTCGGCTCCCGAGAAGTTCACTCGCGGGTGCCCCCTAATCCCCTTGCTGCCGACCATCCTCGCCATAGCCCCCTGAGCGGCGCCAGGGGCCGAGCGCAGCCGACGTCCCGAGCAAAGTCCGATGGGGTGGAACCGAAGTCCATCCCAGCCCTTCGACTGCGTCCGCAGAGTGAGCCCACCCTCACCCGGCACGAAGGGCGGCATCCGCTCAGGGCGGTTGGCCCTTCGCGAACGGGATATCAGGCGAGTGGGAAGGTGGCCCCGAAGAACTGCCCGATGGCGGCCGCCACCGCTTCCGGCTGCTCCAGCATCACCATGTGACCTGCCCCCTCCACCATGTGGAGCCGGGAACGTGGCAAAGCCTCGGCGAGCGCCTGGCTCAGCTTGGGCGGCGTCATGCGGTCTTCGCTCCCGCAGATCACCAAAGCCGGAAGGGTGATGTTCCCGATCTGCGAGCGCACGTCAAACCGGCTGCAGGCTTCCAGATCGGCGTGGAGCACCCGCGCCGGGACATCGCCCATTCGCCGGCTGGCCAGCTCCAAGAGTCGAGGCGGCGTCTGTGAGCCGAAGGACCACTCGACGATAAGATCCACCGCCTGCCGGTAGGTGGCCGGGGAGCCCGATAGGTCGAGAAGCAGAGGGTTCACTCGGAGGCTGGCTCCGCTCCCGACGAGGATCAGGCCAGCCAGCGTGTCTGGGCTCATTAACCCCAGAGTTAGGGCGATGGCGCTCCCCATGGAGTGGCCCGCGCACACCGCGCGGCGCAACCCGACCGCTTCCATCCAGGCCTTGACGGCCGAGGCATAGCCATCCAACGTGGGGCTCGGCTCTCCCCCCGTGGCGCCGTGGCCGGGGAGATCGAGGGCATAGACCTCCACGCCCTCCAGGCGGCGGATCGCCGGCGGCCAGAACAAGCGCGAGCCCGCCGCACCGTGGATCAACAGGAGCGCCGGGCGTCCCTCGGCCGATCCGCCTCCGCCGTGGTGCTCATAGGCCACGTCCCCCGCACGCAGCACGGCCTACTCGCGCGCCTCCAGCCAGCGTTCGACCATCATGCCGGCGGCCGCCCCCTGGCCGACCGATGTGGCCACCTGCCGGTAGACCGGGTCTTGAATCTCCCCCGCCGCAAACACGCCGGGAACGCTGGTCATCATCTGCTGATCGGTAATCAAATAACCGCGTTCGTCCATCGCCAATTGGCCCCGGAAGATCTCCGAGTTGGGATAGTGACCGATGTAGATGAAGACGCCGTCGGTCGCCATCCGTTCCTCCTGCCCGCTCTTGAGGTTGCGGAGACGCACGGCCTCGACCTTACCATCTCCCTGGATCTCCTCGACGACGGTGTCCCAGATGAAGCTCATCTTCTGGTTCCCCGAGGCCCGCTTCTTCAGGGTCTCCCCCGCCCGCAGCTCGTCTCGCCGGTGCACGACGCGCACCCGATTGGCAAACCGCGTCAGGAAGAGCCCTTCCTCGAGGGCGCTGTCGCCTCCCCCCACGACCACGACCTCTTTGCCGCGGAAGAAGAACCCGTCACAGGTGGCGCAGAACGAAACCCCTCGGCCGATCAGCGCTTCCTCTCCAGGGACTCCCAATCGACGCGGCGATGCGCCCGTGCAGATCACCACGGCCTCGGCTTCGAATTCGTCGCCGTGAGTCTTCACCCGGAAAGGCGGGCCATGCTTCAACCCGACCTCGGTGACCTCGTCGATGAGGACTCGGGCGCCAAACTTCTCAGCCTGCTTCTGCATCAGCTCCACCATCTCCGGCCCTGTGGTGCCTTGCGGGAATCCGGGGTAGTTCTCGACCTCATAGGTGATCGAGACCTGCCCGCCAAGCTGGTTTCCGGAGATGACCAGCGGATCGAGGTTGGCGCGAGCCGTGTAGAGGGCCACAGTCAGGCCGGCCGGCCCCGAGCCGAGAATGGCGA
>DATEAV010000049.1:0-26637 GCA_035288185.1 Anaerolineales bacterium
AGATGGTGATGCCGGGGGACGACGTGAAGCTGACCGTGGAGCTGATCACGCCGGTGGCGCTGGAGAAGGGCTCGAAGTTCGCCATTCGGGAGGGCGGGCTGACGGTCGGCGCCGGTGTGATCACGGAAATCATGGAATAGCCGAGCCATGGCGAAACAGAGAATCCGCATCCGCCTCAAGGCCTACGATCACCGTGTCCTCGATCAATCGGCGAAACGCATCGTCGAGACGGCCGAGCGCACCGGCGCCAAGGTGGTCGGGCCCGTGCCCTTGCCCACCCGGCTCGAGCGCTTCACGGTCCGGCGCTCGACGTTCATCGACAAAGACTCACACGAGCACTTTGAGATCCGCACGCACAAGCGGCTGATCGATGTGCTCGAGCCCGATTCGAAGACGATCGACACGCTGATGCGGCTCAATCTGCCGGCGGGCGTGGATATCGAGATCAAGATCTAGCGGTCAGCGACACCTGCACTTGCGCCTGAGCGCAGCGCAGGTGCAAGTGTCAGCGGGTCGGCCGCTGACTGCTGGCCGCTGACCGCTGAGCAAGAGCCGGGGCAAGAGCCCTTCGGGCGGCGGGCCGAGACAACATGGTCCCCCCAACCCGGTCGGCTGACTGCCCTGCGGCGGGGATGATGCAGCCGGGCCCTAGTGGCCAGAATGGCTACTGGCTGACAGTCCCGTCAAGCGTGGGAAGGAGACAACGGATGAAGGGGCTGATTGGCAAGAAAGTCGGCATGACCCAGATCTTCGACGACACTGGCGCGGCTGTGCCGGTGACCCTGATCGAAGCTGGGCCATGCTATGTCACGCAGATTCGCCGGCCCGGCGTGGATGGGTATGCCGCCATCCAGCTCGGGTTCGGCGAGGTCCATCCGCGGCGCCTGTCGGGCGGCGAGCTCGGCCACCTGCGCCAGGCCAGCCTGCCTCCCTTGAAGTATCTGCGCGAGCTGCGGATCAAGGCCCAGGAAGAACTCAAGGAAGGCGACCGCCTCACCGTCGAGGTCTTTCAGCTCGGAGATCATGTGGATGTGATCGGCACGAGCAAAGGCAAGGGATTCCAGGGAGGTGTGCGGCGCCATCACTTCCGAGGCGGCCCGAAGACCCACGGCCAGTCCGACCGCCAGCGCGCCCCGGGTTCGCGCAGTTCCACCTCCACGCCCGGCCGCGTCTACAAGGGCTCCCGCGGGCCCGGGCATATGGGATTCGTGAGGGTGACTTCGCAAAACCTGCGCGTGGCGATGGTCGATCAGGCGCGCAACTTGCTGGGTGTGTGCGGGAGCGTCCCGGGGCCGCGAGGGGCGGTGGTTGTGGTCAAAGAGGCCCGCAAGCAGCAGGGCGGTGCCGGTCGGGAGCAAAATGACGATGAAAGTTGACGTGGTCAACACCAGGGGCGAGAAGGTCAGCACGGTAGAGCTGCCGCCGGAGATCTTCGAGGCCCCGATCAAGACCGACCTGATGCATCAGGCTCTCACACGGCAGCTGGCCAACGCCCGTCTGGGGACGCACAAGACCAAGACGCGAGGCGAGGTGTCTGGCGGCGGGCGAAAGCCGTGGAGGCAGAAGGGGACGGGCCGGGCTCGACAGGGCTCGACGCGGGCCGCCCAATGGGTGGGGGGTGGCAAGGTGCACACGCCGCGGCCTCGTGACTATGCCGTCGAGATGCCGCGCAAGATGCGCCGGGCGGCCCTGCGATCGGCGCTTTCGGAGAAAGCTGCCGCGTCGGCGATCGTGATTCTCGATGAGCTCAAGCTCCAGGAGCCGAAAACACGGGAGATGGCCGCCATCCTACGCGCCCTTGTGGGGCAGGCGAGCGCCCTGATCCTGCTGCCCGAGGCCGACGAACCGGTGGAGAGATCGGTGCGCAACCTGCCTGAGGCCAAGACGCTGCGGGCGAGCTATCTCAACATTCGGGACCTCCTGGGATTCGATCGAATCATCCTCCCCCTGGGCGCTCTGCAGACGATCAGCGTCCACCTGGGCCAGGCCGGAGGCGCGGGATGACAACCGTCTACGACGTTCTCCGCAAGCCGCTGATCACCGAGAAATCCAGCTTCCAGAGCAGCAAGCTCAACCAGTATGCCTTCGAGGTGAACAGCTCGGCCACCAAAGCCCAGATCAAGGAAGCGGTCGAACTGATCTACGACGTGACCGTCAGGCGGGTGAACGTGCTCAACATTCCTGCCCGCCGGACGCGCCGGGCGCGGAGCCGGCGCGTGCTCGTGCGCCGCTCCCAGGTCAAGAAGGCGATCGTCACTCTGGCGCGGGGCCAGACGATCGACGTCTTTGAAGGGGTGAAGTGATGGCGGTCAAGAAATACAAGCCGACCTCTCCCGGCCGCCGCGGAATGAGCGGGGCCACCTTCGAGGAGGTCACCAAATCCACTCCGGAGCGATCCCTCACCGTCCCGCGCAAGGCCCACGGGGGACGGAATGCACAAGGCCGGGTGACCGTGCGGCACCGCGGGGGCGGCGCTCGGCGTTCCCTGCGGGCCGTTGATTTCAAGCGCGACAAGCGGGATATCCCGGCGCGGGTGGCGGCGATCGAGTATGACCCCAACCGATCGGCGCGACTCGCCCTGCTCCATTACGTCGACGGGGAGAAGCGCTACATCGTGGCGCCCCTCGAGCTGAGAGTGGGAGATACGGTGATGGCGGGCCCGCACGCGGAGATCCGCCCCGGCAACAGCATCCCCCTGGCAAACATCCCTCTCGGCACGCAGGTGCACAACATTGAGCTGAAGGAGGGACGCGGGGGCCAGTTGGTGCGCTCCGCCGGCACCTCGGCGCAGCTGCTTGGCAAAGAGGGGATCTACGCCGCCCTCCGTCTGCCGTCGGGCGAGGTGCGCCGCGTCCGGCAGACCTGCTACGCCACCGTCGGCGAAGTGGGCAATCCGGATCACAGCAACATCAAGCTGGGCAAAGCGGGGCGCAAGCGGCACATTGGGATCCGGCCGGCAGTGCGTGGGACGGCCATGTCGCCGCGCGATCACCCCCACGGCGGCGGCGAAGGCCGCCAGCCGACGGGCATGCCCGGGCCGAAGAGCCCCTGGGGCAAGCCCACCCGCGGGTATAAGACCCGCCGCAACAAGCAGACGGAGAAGTATGTCATCCGTCACCGGGCCAAGCGGCGTCGCTAGGCCGGAGTCGTCTGGACGTTCGGAGGCAAGGACACGATGTCGCGTTCACTCAAGAAGGGGCCGTATATCAGCCCCAAGCTTCTCAAGAAGATCGAAGGGATGAACCAGCGCGGCGAGAAGAAGGTGATCCGCACCTGGAGCCGCGCCAGCACCGTGTTCCCCCAGATGGTGGGGCACACCGTCGCCGTGCATGACGGAAGACGGCACGTCCCGATCTACATCACCGAGAACATGGTGGGGCACAAGCTGGGCGAGTTTGCCCCCACGCGGACGTTCCGCGGGCACATGACCCGGGAGAAGACGACCACGCCCAAGCCCGCCGTGGCCCCGGCCGCGCCCACGCCCGGACCAACGAAGTAGGCGCCGATGGAAGACCAGGGACACGACATCCGGGCAATTGCCCGCTACATCCCAATGGCGCCTCAGAAGGTGAGGCTCGTTGTGGATCTCATCCGGGGACGGCCGGCCGAGGAGGCGCTGGAAGTGCTCCGCTTCACGCCCAAGGCTGCAGCCCGGCCGATCAGCAAGCTGCTGCGCTCGGCGATCGCCAACGCGGAGGAGAACTACGGCGTGAACCGCGGCGATCTGATGGTGGCCCGGATCTTTGCCGACGAGGCGCCGTCGCGCAAGTGGCGCCGTTTTGGGGCCCGCGGGCGCTTCAAGCCCTTGATCCGTCGTTCGTCGCACATCACGATCGTGTTGAAAGAGCGGGAGGCGTCGGCCTAGGCCGGCGGCCCGAGAGGAGCGCACATGGGACGGAAAGTCCATCCGATCGGTTTCCGGCTTGGCATCAACAAGCCGTGGGAGTCGCGCTGGTTCTCTAAGCCCAGCGAGTATGCGAAGAACCTGCACCAGGATCGGGAGATTCGCAATCTGATCACCAAGACCGTCCCGCGCTCGGGCATCGCCCGGGTGGAGATCGAGCGCGATTCCACAAGCGTCCATGTGACCATTCACACCGCCAAGCCGGGGATCGTCATCGGCCGGAAGGGCGCCAACGTCAAAGAGCTGCGGCGCCAGATCCAGACGCTCTCCGGGAACACGGTGAAGCTCGATATTGCCGAGATCAAAGAGCCCGATCTGGACGCCCGTCTCGTGGCCGACAATATCGCCGGCCAATTGGAGCGGCGCATCAGCCACCGGCGCGCCATGCAGCGGGCCATCCAGCAGGCCATGCGCCAGGGAGCCAAAGGAATCAAAGTGATGTGCTCCGGCCGCCTGTCGGGGGTGGAGATGGCCCGCCGGGAGTGGATGCGCGAGGGCCGGGTTCCGGCCCAGACGCTCCGGGCCGATATCGATTTCGCCAAGGCTGAGGCGCTCACCACCTACGGACGGATCGGGGTAAAGGTCTGGATCTACCGCGGCGAGGCCCTTCCGGAAGAGATCCAGCAGCCCCAGGCGATGGACGTCTACGTCAGCGAGTAGCCCTGCGGGGGCCGCCGGCGGTCATTGAGGTGCGAGCATGTTGATGCCCAAGCGAGTGATGCGCGGCCGGATGAAGCAGATGCGCGGCCGCATGAAGGGGCGGGAAAGCCGGGGGACGGCGGTCTCGTTCGGCGAGTATGGCTTGCAGGCGCTCGAGCCGGGGTGGGTGACGGCGCGGCAGATCGAGGCCGTCCGCAGGTCGCTCGTGCGCTACATGCGCCGGCGCGGCAAGGTGTGGATCCGGATTTTCCCGGATAAGCCGGTCACGAAGAAGCCCGCCGAGACGCGCATGGGCAAGGGAAAGGGCTCCGTCGATCATTGGGTGGCCGTGGTCCGTCCCGGGCGCGTCTTGTTCGAGATTTCCGGGCTTACCGAGGAGGCGGCTCACGAGGCCCTCCGCCTGGCGGCCCATAAACTTGCCATCAAGACCAAGTTCACCGAACGCATCGAGCAGGTGGGAGGGGAATAGCGATGAAAGTCAGCGAGATCCGGGCCCTCTCCCCCGATGAGATTGCCAGCCGGCTGGACGCGGCCCGCGACGGCTACCGCAAGCTTCGCTTCCAGGCTGCTCTGGGCCAGCTGAAAGACCTGTCGCAGCTCCGGCTTGCCCGGCGCAACATCGCCCGCCTGGAGACGGTCTTGCGGGAGCGCTCGAAGGAGCCGGAAGGGAGGCAGGAGTGACCAACAATCGACGCCGCCTGGTCGGCGTGGTGACCGGAACGAAGATGACGAAGACGGCGAAGGTCCGTGTCGACCGGAGCTACCGCCATCCGCTCTACGGCAAGGTGGTCCGGAGAAGCCGGCAGTTCCTGGCGCACGACGAGATCGGCTGCCATCCGGGCGACCGGGTGACGATCGTGGAGAGCCGGCCGATCTCTAAACTGAAGCGCTGGGTGGTGGAGAACGTGATCGCCCGGGCCAGCGAATCGGAGATCTCCGCCGGCGAGGTGGTGGAGGAATCGCCGCTTGCGGAGGCCGAGGCATGATCCCGCGGCCTGCCACAAAGACTAAGAGGAGGGCCGCGGGACCTGCCACAAAGGCTAAAAGGAGGGCCGCGGGATGATCCAGCAAGAGACCCGGCTCACCGTCGCGGACAACACGGGCGGCCGTGAGCTGCTGGTGATCCGCGTCTTGGGCGGTTCGAAGCGCCGGTATGGCCACGTGGGCGATGTGGTCGTGGGGACCGTGAAAGCGGCGACGCCGCACGGAGCGGTGCACAAGAGCGACATCGTCAAGGCGGTGATCGTGCGCACGGCCAAGGAATACCGCCGCGAAGACGGGTCGTACATTCGCTTCGACGACAACGCCGCCGTCATCCTCGACGCCGACGGCATCAACCCGAGGGGGACCCGCATCTTCGGCCCCGTGGCTCGGGAGCTGCGCGAGAAGGGATTCACCAAGATCATCTCGCTCGCCCCCGAAGTGCTCTAGGCGGGCGGCAGGAGGCAAGGATCGTGAGGATCAAGAAAGGCGATACGGTGCTGGTGATCGGCGGGCGGAGCAAGGGGGTCCGCGGCGAGGTGATCCGGGTGCTCCCCCGCGACGACCGGCTCGTGGTGCAGGGGGCCAACCTGCGCAAGAAGCACCAGAAGCAGGTGCAGGCCGGCGGCCGGAGGATGAACCCCGGCATCATTCAGTTTGAGGCGCCGATGCATGCCTCCCACGTGATGCTCGTCTGCCCTAAGTGCGATAAGCCGACCCGGGTGGGCGTCCAGCGCGAGGAGGGCAAGGCCCGGCGAATCTGCAAGCAGTGCCAGGCGGTCCTGGACTAGGCGCCTGGCGCGGGAGCCCGGTTGGATCATGTCTCATCCATTGAAAGAACGCTACCAGAAAGAAGTCATGCCTTCCTTGATGAAGGAGTTTGGCCTGCAAAACCCGATGCAGGTGCCGCGGGTGGAGAAGGTCGTGCTGAACGTGGGGGTGGGGGAGGCGCTGGATAACGCCAAGGCGCTGGAATCGGCGGTGGCCGACGTCGGAGCCATCTCGGGCCAGAGGCCCGTGATCACCAAGGCCCGCAAGAGCATCGCCAATTTCAAGCTGCGCGAAGGCCGCTCGATTGGCGTAAAGGTGACCTTACGCGGCGAGCGGATGTGGTCGTTTTTCGACCGCCTGGTGAACGTCGCCCTGCCGCGCACGCGCGATTTCCGGGGCGTCCCGGCCGACGGCTTCGACGGCCGGGGGAACTACACCCTGGGCCTCCGGGAGCAGCTTATCTTCCCGGAGATCGAATACGACAAGATCGACAAGATCCGGGGGCTCGAGGTGACGGTGGTCACCACGGCGCCTAACGACGAGCAGGGGCGACGGCTTCTGACCCTGCTCGGGATGCCATTTGTGAGAGGGGCGTAGCCCATGTCGAAGAAGTGCATGCCGATTCGGGAAACCCGGCGCAAGTATCCCACCCGCGTGCGAAATCGCTGCCGTGTCTGCGGCCGGCCGCGCGGGTTTATCCGGCGCTTCGAGCTCTGCAGGATCTGCTTCCGCGAGATGGCGCTGCAGGGCAAGATCCCGGGCGTCGTAAAGTCGTCCTGGTAACGCGGGCGCTGGAGGATAGGCCATGAGCGTATCAGATCCCATTGGTGATATGTTGACCCGAATTCGGAACGCGGTCCTTGCCGGTCATAGGACGACCGCCATCCCGGGCTCGAAGATGAAGACGGCCATCGCCAGGATCCTTCAAGAGGAAGGATTCATCGAAGGCTTCGAGGAGGTGGTCGTGGAGGGCAAGCCGGGCCGCGGGCTGCGGCTCACCCTCAAGTACGTCGGGGAGCACCGCGAGAAGCGGCCGGTCATCACCGGCCTTTCTCGGGTCAGCCGCCCCGGCCGGCGCGTCTATGCCGGCAAACGCGAGATCCCGTGGGTGAGATCCGGCATGGGCGTGGCCATTCTCTCGACGCCCAAGGGCGTGATGACGGGCGATCGCGCCCGCCATCTCGGCGTCGGCGGCGAGGTCTTGTGTCACATCTGGTGAGCGCCGCGGCGCGGCCTGCATCGCCCAGGGCTGGATAGGAGGTCGTCGTGTCGAGAATCGGTCGCATGCCCGTGAAAGTGCCGGGCGGCGTAAAGGTGGAGATCGAGGGCACGCGGGTGCACGTCCAGGGCCCCAAAGGCGAGCTGGAGAAGACCTTTCCCGCCGAGCTCTCCATCCAGATGCAGGAGGGAGCCGTCGTCGTCTCCCGCCCGGGCGACGCGCCCAGCGTCCGGGCCATCCATGGCATGACCCGGGCGATGATTCAGAACATGGTCCAGGGCGTGAGCCAGGGCTTCGAGAAGACCCTGCAGGTGGAGGGGGTGGGGTATCGGCCGGAGTTGGAGGGGAAGGTCCTGGTGCTGCATCTGGGTTTCTCCCACCCGGTGCGCGTGGAGCCTCCGGCGGGGATCGCCTTCGATATCGACACTCGGGCCCGCACCATTCGCGTCAGTGGGCACGACAAGGAGCAGGTGGGGCAAGTGGCCGCCGACATCCGCAAGCTCCGCCCGCCCGAACCCTACAAGGGGAAGGGCATTCGCTACCTGGGCGAGCACGTCCGACACAAGGCCGGCAAAGCCGGCAAGGTGGCTTAGCCATGGCGAAGAAGACCCGCGAAGACATGCGCCGTCACCGGCACCAACGGGTGCGCAAGAAGGTGGCCGGCAGCGCAGGCCGGCCGCGGCTGAACGTCTATCGAAGCCTTTCGGATATCTACGCCCAGGTGATCGACGATGGCGCGGGCCAGACCCTGGTCTCCGCCTCCTCCCTGGATCCCGAGATCCGGCCGCGCCTGACGGGGCTGAGCAAGATCGAGCAGGCCCGGCTCGTCGGCACCCTCATTGCCGAACGGGCCAAGGCGCGCGGCGTGGCGCAGGTGGTGTTCGACCGGGGTGGTTACCGCTATCAGGGCCGGGTACAGGCTCTGGCCGAGGCAGCCCGCAAGGCCGGGCTTGAGTTCTAGCCGCTCGCTCGCCGGGCGCGTCGAGGCGTGGAGAGAGCAAATATGAGACGGGATTTCAGAGATCGTTCGGAAGAGCGCAATGAGCTGGACGAGCGCCTGATCGATATCGCCCGCGTCGCCAAGGTCGTCAAGGGCGGGCGGCGGTTTTCCTTCCGGGTGACCGTCGTGGTGGGCGACAACAAGGGACAGGTGGGCCTGGGGATCGGGAAAGCGCGCGGCGTGCCCGAAGCAATCCGCAAAGGCACGGAACGGGCGAAGAAAGACATGCACCGGATCACCTTGGCCGGGAAGACGATCCCGCACGAAGTGACGGCCAAGTTCGGCGGGGCGCTGGTGCTTCTTCGGCCGGCCTCTCCCGGCACCGGCGTGATCGCCGGCGGGCCGGTGCGGGCCGTGCTCGAGGCGGCCGGCGTGCGCGATATCCTCACCAAGTCGCTGGGCAGCGCCAACGTCTTGAATGTCGCCCGCGCTACGTTGCGCGGGCTGGAATCCCTCAAGCGAGGCGAGGTCGAGGCGGTCCACCGGGGCAAGGAAGCCGCCGCGCTCATGCCCTTCTGGGAGCGGAAGCGCCATGCCCAGTGAAACGGCTCCGTCGAAGGTATTGCGAATCACTCTGGTGCGCAGCCCCATTGGCTATTCGGAGCGCCAGAAGCGGACTGCCCGGGCCCTGGGGCTGCATCGGCTCAATCAGACGGTGGAGCAGGCCGATAGCCCGGCGGTGCGGGGAATGATCTCCAAGATCTCCCATCTGCTTCGGGTGGAGGAGTAGGTACAGAGATGAAGCTTCACGACCTGAAGCCCAGGCCAGGCGCCCATCGCCGGCCGAAGCGTGTAGGGCGGGGGATCGCCGCTGGCCAGGGAAAAACCGCCGGCCGCGGGACGAAGGGCGAGGGCGCCCGCGCCGGGACCGGCGGCAAGCTCTATCGCCAGGGCGGAAACCTGCCGTTCTATCGCCGGCTGCCCTTAAAGCGGGGCTTTCATAACATCCACCGGACCGAGTGGACCGAGGTGAACGTCGGCAGCCTCTCGCGTTTTCCAGCACAGGCTGAAGTCACTCCCGCAACCCTTCTCGAGGCCGGTCTGCTTCGAGATGCTGGTAGCCCGGTGGTGTTGCTGGGTCAGGGAGAGGTCAAGGTGGCGCTGAAGGTCCATGTCCATCGAGTATCCCGCGGCGCCCGGGCCAAGATCGAAGCCGCCGGGGGAACGGTCGAGGTCCTCCAGGCATGAAGGCGGAACGGATCGCGGGGAGGAGAGCTGGATGAAGCGTTCACCATTGCGCTTCCTTTGGGTTTCGGCCGACATTCGAAACCGGCTGTTGATCACGCTGGCGCTCCTGGCCATCTACCGCCTGGCAGCCCACGTCCCAGTCCCGGGAGTCGATCGCGCCGCCATCCAGTCGGTCCTGGGCGGAGCCGGCGCCGGCCAGACGATCTTCAATCTCCTGGACCTGCTCTCCGGGGGGACGGTCTCGAACTTCTCCGTGTTGGCAATGGGCGTCTATCCCTACATCACCGCCCAGATCATCCTTCAGCTGCTCGTCCCCATCGTGCCGGCTCTCCAGCGCCGGATGGAGGAGGATCCGCGCGAAGGGCGTAAGTGGATGGAGAAGTGGACCTATTTCCTGGCGCTGCCGATGGCGGCGCTCAATGCCATTGGGCAGATTCAGCTCTTCCGCCAGTTCACGCCGGTCGGATCCGATGTGCTCAACTACACCCTGGGCTTCAACCTTCCCACGGTGACGACCATTGCCACGATGACGGCCGGGACGATGTTCGCCATCTGGCTGGGCGAGCTGATCTCCGAGCACGGAATCCGCAACCAGGGCCTCTCCCTGATCATCTTTGCCGGCATCGTCTCGAGGATCCCCGCCAACATCCTCCAGCTCTTCGCCGACGAGACGCAGCGCATCGGCACCTCGATCTTCCTGCTCTTCATCATGGTGGCGACGATCTTCGCCATCGTCTTCGTTCAGGAAGGCCGGCGCAACGTGCCCGTGATGTACCCCGGACGGCGAGTGGGCAACCGGATGTCGATGCCGGTGAAAGGCACCCTGCCGCTGATGGTCAATATGGCGGGCATGATCCCTCTCATTTTCGCCCAGTCGATCCTGACGCTCCCCGCGGTTGTCGCCCAGTTCTTCGTCAACTCCACCAACGGAACCGTGGCCGCGATCGCTTTGTGGCTGCAGACCAACTTCGGGGGGGCAAGCTCGGCCTACTGGATTCTCTACTTTCTGATGGTAGTGGGCTTCACCTTTTTCTACACCGACACGATCTTCGCCCAGCAGAACTACGGTGAGAACCTGCGGCGTGCAGGCGCTCAGATCCCCGGCGTGACCAAAGGCGCGCCCACCCAGCGCTACCTGACGCGGGTGCTGCGCCGCATCACGCTGCCGGGGGCGGTGTTCCTGGGCGTTGTAGCGGTGATGCCCTTCCTGATCCGATTGATCACTCCAATCGGAGGCTCGAACGCCGGCCTGCTGCTGGTCTCGTCTGCCGGCCTTCTGATTGTGGTGGGTGTAGTTCGGGATGTGTACCGGTCGATCGAGGCGGAACTCAAGCTGCGCGGCTACGACTCGGCGCTCCTGGTTCGATAACCTGCGGGGCCCCCTACGTGGCAGCCTACATCGTGATCTTGGGCCCTCCTGGGGCGGGCAAAGGGACTCAGGCCGCGAGGCTGTGCGAGCGCCTCGGCCTGCTGCACGTATCAAGCGGAGATCTGTTCCGCGAGCACCTTAAGAATGAAACGCAGCTGGGCAGGCTGGCGCGCGGCTACATCGATCGGGGCGGCCTGGTGCCGGATGACGTCACCATCGCCATGATCCGCGAGCGGCTGAGCCGTCCCGACGCGGCAGCCGGAGCGTTGCTGGATGGCTTCCCTCGCACCCGGCCTCAGGCCGAAGAGCTCGACCGCATGCTGGCCGAACTGGGCGGAAGGATCGACGCCGTGGCCGTCATCCGGGTCTCGATGCCGGTTCTGATCCGGCGGCTGATGGGGCGGCTGATGTGCCGGGCCGGCGGCCACATCTACCACCTGGACTACAACCCGCCGCGGACGCCCGGCGTCTGTGACGTGGACGGCACGGAGCTCTACCAGCGCAGCGACGACGACGAGGCGACCGTGACTCACCGGATCCAAGTGTACCTGGCCGAGACCGCGCCCCTGATTGCGCACTACCGAATGCGAAGAGCTGTGGTCGAAGTGGATGGCGAGCAGTCAATCGAAGCCGTAACCGACGATCTCCTGGCAGCGCTGCCCAAGGGGCTGGCTCGGTGAGGGCACGGGCCCGGGTGGCTCGGCCGCCACGCTCCGATCTGCGCCCGGCCTGGGGGCGGGGCGTAGTCTTGAAGAGCGGCCGCGAGATCGAGCGGATGCGCCAGGCGGGGCGGGTGACGGCGCTGGCGCTGCAGGCGGCGCGGGAGGTCATCCGGCCTGGGGTGACGACGGCGGAGATCGACGCCGCAGCTCGCGCCGTGCTCCGGAAGCACGGCGCCAAGGCGGCATTCCTGGGTTACGGGGAACCGCCGTTCCCGGCCGTGACGACGGTGAGCGTGAACGAGGAGCTCGTCCACGGGATCCCGGGAAGCCGGCGCCTGCGCGAGGGAGATATCGTCTCGGTGGACTGCGGCGCGATCGTGGACGGTTTTGTCGGTGATGCGGCCTTCACGGTGGGGGTGGGCCAGGTGTCGCCCGAGGCGCAGCGTCTGATCGAGGTCACCGAGCAGGCCCTGTGGGCGGGGATCCGGGAAATGCGGGTCGGCCGCCGGACCGGGGACGTCTCGGCCGCCATCGAACGCACCATCGAGGCGGCGGGGTTCAACGTGGTCCGGGAGTACACGGGGCACGGCGTTGGCCGAAGGATGCATGAGGATCCCCAAGTGCCCAACTACGGCACGCAGGGGAAGGGGATGCCGCTTCGAGAGGGGATGACGATCGCCTTGGAGCCGATGGTCCTGGCTGGCGAGGCCGGGACGCGGGTCCTGGAAGATCTGTGGACGGTCGTCTCGGCCGACGGCCGGCTGACGGCGCACTTTGAACACAGCGTTGCGGTGAGGGACGAAGGACCGCTCATCCTGACCAGCCCCGACGGGGAGGAGAGCGGGCCGGGAGATGGCTCCCCGCTAAGCGGCTGAGCCTCTCCAGCCTGGACGGGCGTGCTGCGCTTCGGTATAATGACACCTTTGCGGGCCGCGAGCGGCCGGCTGGGGATGAAGGAGTTCGGTGAGATGAAGGTTTCGTCGTCAGTGCGCCGGCGTTGCCCGAAATGCAAGCTGGTTCGGCGTCGGGGCAAGGTGTACGTGATCTGCGAGAACCCGCGTCACAAGCAGAGACAGGGATAGTCGAATGGCGAGAATCGAAGGCGTTGACCTGCCCCGAGACAAGCGTGTGGAAGTGGGCCTGACCTACCTCTTCGGGGTCGGGCGCTCCCGCGCTGCCCAGGTGCTGACGGCCACCGGTGTGCCGCCGAGCGTACGCGTGCGCGACCTCACCGAAGATCAGGTGACCGCGATCCGCGACTACATCGGCCAGGCCTACATGGTCGAAGGCGATCTGCGTCGCGAAGAGCAGATGAACATCAAGCGGCTGATCGAGATCGGCTGCTACCGCGGTTTGCGCCACCGGCGGGGGCTCCCAGTGCGCGGCCAGCGCACGCGGACCAACTCCCGCACTCGCAAGGGCCCAAAGAAGACCGTGGCCGGGCGAGGGCGCAGGCGGGGAGCGAAGAAGAAGTAAGGGCAGGTGAACAGTGATCGGTGATCAGTGAACAGTTATACGGCGTATGTGATCACCAATTGACTGATCACTGAGTAACTGATCACTGATCACCCGTACCGCTGCAACACTAGAGAAGGACCTGGGACCATGCCACGAAAACCGAGAGAAGCGACACGGAGGACGGTCGGCCGCAAGGGAAAGAGAACGCTTTCCCACGGCCAGGCCCACATCCACGCCACCTTCAACAACACCATCGTCACGATCACCGATTCGCAGGGTAACACGGTGGTGTGGGCCAGCGCCGGCCATTCGGGGTTCAAGGGTTCGCGCAAGAGCACCCCGTATGCGGCCCGGCTGGCGGCGCAGGAAGCGTTGGGCGCGGCCACCGAGCTCGGCCTCCAGGAGCTCGAGATCCTGGTCAAGGGCCCGGGGCCGGGGCGCGAAGCGGCCATTCGGGCGATCCAGGGCTCGGGGATCCGGGTGCGCTCGATCACGGACGTCACACCGGTGCCGCACAACGGATGTCGCCCGCCCAAGAAGCGCCGAGTCTAGGAATGCAATCTCACCCGCGAGCCTGAGCCTCGCGGGGAGCTCACAGCGTAAGGAAGGACCACGAACGGTATGGCAAAGTACATCGGACCTGTCTGTAGGCTCTGCCGGCGAGAAGGTGAAAAGCTCTTCCTCAAGGGCCAGCGATGCTTCACCCCGAAGTGCGCCTTCGAGCGCCGGGGGTTCCCCCCGGGCGACCACGGGCGCGATACACAGTTCCGCCGCCGGCGACTGTCCGACTATAGCCGCCAGCTGCGGGCGAAGCAGAAGACGCGGCGCGTCTACGGCGTCTCGGAGCGGCAGTTCCGCCGCTTCTACACCGCGGCCCTGCAGCGGCGTGGTTTGACGGGCGAGAACCTGCTCCAGACCCTGGAGCGGCGACTCGACAACACCGTCTTCCGGCTGGGCTTCGCCGTCAACCGGGCCCAGGCGAGGCTCCTGGTCACCCATGGGCACTTCAACGTGAACGGGCGCCGAACGGATGTGCCGTCGATGCTCGTTCGCCCGGGCGACGTCGTCGAGGTGCGGCCCGGCTCACGCAACCGCACCTATTTCAAGGAACTGCCGGAAGTGGCCGAGAGCCGGACGCTTCCGCGCTGGCTGGATCGAGACGTTAAGGCGCTCACCGGGAAGGTCGTTCAGAATCCCGAGCGGCGGGATATCGACGCCAGCCTTAATGAGCAGCTGATTATCGAATTCTATTCGCGCTAGTCGCGCATCGACGCGGGGCGGGAAGCCTGTTCCGCACCCCGTGGAGGGGTCCTGTGGGCATAACAACGAACATGGTGATGCCGAAGATCGAGCGGGAGGCCGTGGCCCTCAACTACGGCAAGTTCATCATCAGTCCGCTTGAAAGCGGCTACGGAATCACGGTCGGCAACGCTCTCCGGCGTGTGCTGCTCTCCTCCCTGGAAGGGGCGGCGGTGACATCGATCCGCATCAGCGACGTCGCCCACGAGTTTTCCGATATCCCGGGAGTGCGTGAAGACGTGCTCCAGGTGATGCTGCACACCAAGCAGCTCCGCCTCAAGCTGCACGAGGGCGATTCGGCCCGCCTGCGGCTGGAGGTCTCGGGAGAGGGCGTCGTGACGGCGGCCGACATCATCACTCCCGCCGAGGTGGAAATCGTCAACCCCGAGCTCTACCTCTTCACGGTGGATGACGACAAGGCCCATCTAGAGATCGAAATGAACGTCGAGCGGGGGCGGGGCTATTCCCCCTCGGACGAACGCGGGCGTTTGCCGATCGGGGAGCTGCCCACCGACGCGATCTTCAGCCCCGTTCGGCGCGTGCACTTCGAAGTGGGCCGGGCGCGCGTCGGGCAGGATACGAGCTACGACCGCCTGATGATCGAGATCTGGTCGGACGGCACCGTCAAGCCCGAGCTGGCTCTCAGCCAGAGCGCCCAGATCATGATGGCCCATCTGCGGGATATCGGCGGGGTGAGCGAAGAAAGCCTGATGGCCGCCGCCGAACGCGATGAGAAGCCCCGGATGGCCAGCGAGATCTACGATACACCGATCGAAAACCTGGATCTCTCCGTGCGGGTCTTCAACTCGCTCAAGCGGACCGGGATCACGACCGTGGGAGAGGTTCTCGACATGCTGGAGAAGGGACCGGAGGCGATGCTCTCGATCCGCAACTTCGGCGAGAAGAGCCTCGAGGAGCTGCAGGAACGCCTGCGCGAGAAGGGCTACCTGGCCGGCGAGCCAACCCCGGTGGCGACCGAAGTGGAGTGAGGTTCGAATGAGACACAAGGTGGCCGGGCACAAGCTCGGACGGTCCACTGGCCAGCGCAACGCGCTTCGGCGGACCCTGATGACCCAATTCTTCCGCCACGAGCGGATCCGCACGACGCGGGCCAAGGCCGACGCCATCCGGGGCGAGACCGAGCGACTGATCACCACCGCCAAGAGGGGCAACGCCGCCGGTGAGGCCAAGGCCGTCCACGCTCGACGACGGGCGGCCGCCCGCTTGGACGATCCCGAGGTGGTCAAGAAGCTTTTCGACGAAATCGCGCCTCGCTTTGTCTCCCGGCCGGGCGGCTACACGCGCATCGTGCGCCTCGGCCCGCGGGCGGGCGACGCGGCGGAGATGGTCCTTCTGGAGCTGGTCGAGGAATAGCGGGCCCGTCTGGGCCCGTTCCCGGGCCTCGCCCGGGGCAGGCGCTCCCTCCGAGGCTGCGCCGATGGCAACTTACAAAGCAATCATCGCCTACGACGGCACCGACTTCGAGGGCTTCCAGCGGCTGGGTCCGGGACGCCGAACCGTGCAGGGAGTGCTCGAGCAAGCCTTGGCGAAGCTGGGCTGGCAGGGGACTTCGATCCTGGCCGCCGGGCGCACCGACGCCGGCGTCCACGCCCGAGGCCAGGTCGTCAGCTTTGACCTGGAGTGGAAACACGGGATCGAGGTGCTCGGCGTGGCGCTCAACGCGCATCTCCCTGGGGATGTGTCCGTCCGAAGGGTGACGCTCGCCGGCCCCGGGTTTCATCCCCGGTTTTCGGCCCGCTGGCGGTGCTACCGCTACAGCCTGCTGTCGGCGCCGGTGCGGGACCCGCTCGCCGAGCGATACGCGTGGCGGGTGTGGCCTGCGCCGGACTTGGCGCCGATGCAGGCAGCGGCCACGATGGCTCTGGGTGAACACGACTTTGGAGCGTTCGGCGCGGCTCCGATCACTGGCGGACACACCCGGCGCCAGGTGCGCCTTGCTCGTTGGATGGGCGAAAGGGAGGGTGCGGCGTTTGAGATTGAAGCCAACGCCTTCCTGCACCGGATGGTCCGGCGCATCGTTGCCGTGATGGTTGAGGTGGGGCGGGGCGACCTGGCGGCGTCGCAGGTGGGATGGCTGATTGAGCACCCCGATCGCTCATGGGCCGGCAAAGCTGCGCCGGCGCGGGGGCTCTGCCTCGAGGCGGTGGTGTACGATGAAGATGGGAGTATGTGAGGAGGACTTCGGGTGATCGGTTACTCAGTGAACGGTTACTCGGTGATCGGTGGCATCTTCCCCATACCAAGCACCGATCACCGATCACCGATCACTGATCACTGATCTCTGATCACGGATCACGGATCAGCCCTTCTTTCTGGGAGCATGACTGTGCAGAAAACCTACTATCCCAAGGCGGGTGAGGTCGCCCGCGAGTGGTATGCCGTGGATGCGGCCGGGCAGAACCTGGGCCGGCTGGCCACGCGGGTGGCGCGCGCCCTGCTTGGGAAGAACAAGCCTCAATACACACCCGGAGTCGACGTGGGTGATTTCGTCGTCGTGTACAACGCCGAGAGGATCGCGGTCACCGGGAAGAAGCTCGATGATAAGCTCTACTACCGGGCCTCGGGCTACCCCGGCGGGCTAAAGGCCGTCACCCTCCGGGAGCAGCTTGCCCGGCACCCGGAGCGGGTCATGCAATCGGCCGTGTGGGGCATGCTGCCTCACAACCGTCTCGGCCGGGCGCTGATCCGTAAGCTCAAGGTGTACGCCGGGCCGGACCATCCGCACGCATCGCAGAAGCCCAAGCCGCTCGCTTGAGACAGGATCGAAATCGAGGAAGGCGGAAACCATGTCTGTTCAGTACTACGAAGGTGTCGGTCGAAGGAAAACGAGCCGAGCGCGCGTTCGGGCGATTCCGGGCACCGGGAAGCTCATCATCAATGAGAAGGCCGGGGAGGAGTATTTCCCGCGCGTGGGGGATCTCAGCGCCGTTGTGGCGCCGCTACGTGCCGCCGGCCTCGAGGGCAAGTTCGACATCACCGTCAAGGTCTCGGGCGGAGGGGTGACCGGGCAGCGCGACGCTGTGCAGCAGGGGATGGCGCGGGCACTGGTGGCCTTCAATAGCGAGCTTCGCCCTGTATTCCGAACCGGCGGCTTTCTCACGCGGGATCCGCGGATGAAGGAACGCAAGAAGCCGGGCCTAAAGCGCGCTCGCAAGGCGCCGACGTACACCAAGCGCTAAACGCGGAGTCGACAGGCGGATCCGTGGTGCGGGGATCCACTCCTCGCACCACGTTTTGTTTTCCCTGCGAGGCCCAGATGTTGTCCGTCTCGCGGCCCGCCTGCGGCTGCCGCCTTCGGCGAGCCGCTCGCCGGATTTGAGAGGGCACTTGGCCGCTGTGCCCTCTGCCTCTTCCCAAGCAGCCTCTCGCCCCCACACGTCTGGGGCGCGGCATCGTGTCGACGGCCTGGCCGCCTCTGGGCGTTCGGGTCGCGCCTTCGTCTCATCTACGTGAGGCGTGGGGGCGAGGCATGCCTCGCCCCTACCATGGCGAGGAGGGCACTATGGGCGTGGCGGGGCGCCTCAGGGCGGTCGCGTCGCGCATTCATTTCCTCGCCCTCAGCCGTCCCCGAGGGACGATGCCTCGCGGGGCGCGACAACGTCGGATGTTACAATCCGCGGTCATGTGGGCCAGAATGGGAAGAGAAAGGCGGCTGAAATGACGCAGGGTATCACCGTTGTCGGCCTCGGGCCGGCGGGCCCGGAGCTCCTGACGCGGGAGGCCTGGCAGGTCCTCTCGGAGGCCGGGGAGGTCTGGCTGCGCACCGGGCGCCACCCTGCGGCCGTCGGACTGCCGGAAAGCCTGCCGGTCTACACCTTCGACGACCTCTACGAGCAGGGCGACGATTTCGAGGCGGTCTATGCGGCGATCGTGGAGCGGCTCCTCGCCCTGGCCGAGAGGCCCGAAGGCGTTTTGTATGCCGTTCCGGGCGATCCCGGAGTGGGGGAGGCGACGGTCCGGCGTTTGCGCCAGGCTTCCCGGTTCCCCGTCCGCATTGTCCACGGTGTGAGCTTCATCGAGCCCACGCTCGCCAGCCTCGGGCTGGACGCCCTCGACGGCCTCTCGCTGGCGGATGCGCTCGACCTCGCCGGCGGCCACCATCCTCCCTTTCCGCCCGACTCGCCGGCGCTCATCGGCCAGATCTACTCGAATCTCGTCGCCTCCGACGTCAAGCTCACGCTGATGAATCAATACCCGGCTGATCACCCGGTGACCCTGGTTCACGCCGCGGGGACGCCGGAGCAACGCCTTGAGCCGATGGCCCTCCACGAGATGGATCGCTCACCCGACTACGGCGCCCAGACCGCCCTGCTGGTGCCGCCTCTGGCCGCGCCCTCCGCTCTCGAGAGCTTCCAGGAGACCGTCGCCCACTTGCGTGCGCCAGAGGGCTGTCCGTGGGACCGCGAGCAGACGCCGCAGTCGCTGCGGCCCCACCTCCTCGAGGAAGCCTTCGAGGCGCTACAGGCCCTGGATCATGAAGACGTGCAGGCACTGCGCGAGGAGCTGGGCGATCTTCTTCTTCAAATTGTCCTGCAGGCCCAGATCGCCACCGAAGGTGGGGAATTCACCATGGCGGACGTGATCGCAGGGATCAACGCCAAGATCCTGCGCAGGCATCCCCACGTCTTTGGCGATCTGAAGGTCGGCGGCGTGGACCAGGTCCTGGCGAATTGGGAAGCGCTCAAGGCTGCAGAGCGGGCTGAGAACGGCGAGGCGAGCGGCCTCCTCGGGGGAGTGCCAGTCGGCCTCCCGGCGTTGGCGCAGGCGGCCGAGATCCAGAGCCGGGTGGCCCGCGTCGGGTTTGACTGGCCGGCGATCGAAGGGGTGCGCGCGAAGGTGAGAGAAGAAATGCAGGAAGTGGAAGCGGCGAGATCGCGGGACGAACAAAATGCAGAAGTGGGCGACTTGCTCTTCGCGGTCGTGAACTATGCGCGATGGCTCAAGGTTGATCCGGAGGCGGCGCTCCGGGAGGCGAACACACGGTTCCGGCGACGCTTTGGGGAGCTCGAGGCGGCGGCGGAGAAGCAGGGCCGCCGTATTGCGGAGATGGGGCCAGCGGAACTCGACCGGCTTTGGGAGGCCGCCAAGGGTGAGGGGCGAGGGGAGGGCTGAGCCCGGTATCGGGCTTGCGTGGGGAAGTCGCTCCCCACGAGTGGCTTGCGGGCCTGGGACCTCGCCGAGACTTGTGCGGTGCAGGTGGGTGCTGGGACTTTGATTCGGACGCGCCGGTCCGGGATAGGGCAGGCGGCGCAGGCTGCCCGACTACGCTCGCGAGAACCTTGGGGGACGGTCCTGCGCGGTGTTGAAAAGAGAGTGGAAGCTGGCAGGGGGACGAAGCCATCGAATGCGGCCCCGAATCTCAAGGCCGGCCCGTCTCCTTCTTGAAATTCAGAGTCGTTTAGGGTAAATTAGCCGGACCTGCCAAGGAGGAGACTTACCCATGGGATCCCGAAACGCTGGTCGGTTGAGAACGGCCTTGATGGTGCTGTTGGCGCTGCTGGTCTTGGTCGCAGGCTGCACCCTGCCGGGGGTGGCGCCGGCGGAGACCGATGCCCCGGGCGTGACGGCCGAGGGGGCGGAGCCGACAGCCATGCAATCCGTCCCGACGGCGACGGAACCGGCCGCCGTGCCGACAGCGACTGCGGGGACGCCGACGGAACCGCCCGCCACAGACGCGCCGGCTGCCGCAGACGTGCTCGCCGGTGCCACCGGCAACCTGAGCATCCGTCGCGGCCCCGGCCTGGCCTACAATGTGATCGCCTTCATGCGGTCGGGGCAGCAGGGGCGAGTCCTCGGACGGAATGCAGCCGGAGACTGGCTATATATCGAGCGACCGGATCTGGCAGGGAGCTACGGGTGGTTGTACCGGGGCACCTACACGAGCGTCCAGGGTGAGGCGTCGGCGCTGGCTGTGATGACCGCCGACCCGGCGATCCCGGCTTACCTGCGCAACTGCACCTTCCACCCGATGCGGATTCTGCCGGGCGATTTCATCCTGGCGGAACAGTTCGATGCAGCCAACAACGAACACCAGGTAAACCCGGGAAGCTACGAGGCTTACGATCTGAATGTGGAAGGCGATCCGTTGGTTTTCAGCCAGGAACTGCGGGAGGGCCAGACCGTCGAGATCCTCACCGACGGACTCCACAACTCATACTCCTGCCCGGGCTAACGCTCGGCGGCATTGCAGTGGTGGATCGATCGTTGCCTGAGAGGTCATTTCCGACGGCCTGGGGGGAACGGGAGAACGACCACCTTTGCAATCGACCGCCTCCCTTGCTTGCCACTCGCCGGATCGACCGGCCCTGAGGATCGGAGGGCACGATGCGCGTGATCGTCACAGGGGGGACCGGCCTGGCCGGGAGGGCGCTGTGCGCGGGCCTGGCTGCGGACGGGCACGAGGTGATCGTTCTGAGCCGTCGCCCGGAGGGGGCGCCGAAGATGCCCGAGGGCGTGCGCGTGGTTGGGTGGGACGGGGCCACGGCGCGCGGCTGGGGCGAGCTCGCCGACGGGGCCGAGGTGGTCGTCAACCTGGCGGGGGAGTCCATCGGAGGCAACGGACTGCTCTCGATCCTGTTTGGGCGCTGGACGAAGGAGCAGCAGCGGCGCATCGTTGAAAGCCGGTCCAACGCCGGCAGGGCGATCGTCGAAGCCGTCCGCTCGGCCGGGCGCAAGCCGCGGCTGCTGATCCAGGCCTCTGCCGCAGGCTACTACGGCATGCGGAAGGACGAGGAACTGGGGGAAGCCTCCGAGGCGGGCGACTCCTTCCTGGCGCGAACGTGCCTTGAATGGGAAGCGGCCTCAGAGCCTGTCGGAGCCTACGGTGTCCGGCGCGTCGTCGTCCGCAGCGGCGTCGTGCTCGCCGTGCGGGGAGGGATCTTCCCGATGGTCGTCCTCCCCTTCCGGCTTTTCGCCGGTGGGCCTCTCGGATCGGGGCGCCAGTGGTTCCCCTGGATCCACATCGCAGACGAGGTCGGGGCCATCCGGTTCTTGATGGCGAAAGACGAGGCGAGCGGGGCCTACAACCTGACGGCGCCACAGACCGTTCGCAATAGTGACCTGGCCCGGGCGTTGGGGAAGGTGATGCGGCGCCCGGCGTTCTTCCGCGTTCCGGCATCCGTTCTGCGCCTCGTTCTGGGGGAAAAGGCGATGCTCGTGCTCGAAGGCCAGCGCCCGGTGCCACGCCGCCTCTTGGAGGCGGGGTACGCCTTCCAGTTCCCCACCATCGAGTCGGCGCTGGAGGACTTGCTCCATCGATAGCGGCCTGCCCTGCCGATCCCTGGAACACGGCGGAGCGGTGGGCGGCGGGCCGGTAGGATCACGCCGCCTGAAGGGGACCATTGCGATTGGCTGGGCTCACTCGCGGGATGGTTCTGGTTCCCCCGTGTGCAGGGCCGCCCGAAAAGTGGTATAAATCGGCCCATGTGCCTCCCGGGCTAGGGGGACATAGCCCAACGCAACGTACCAGGATGTAGGGAGGGGGATTGGATGACCATCGCCTCCGGACGGGCTGACCCGTCAACGACGAAATCCTTTCACGCCAGCGGCGGCAGACTAATCTCTGCGCCCACTGTAGGCCCTCTCGGTCTCTCCCTGCGGCTGCGATCATGACCGGCTTCTCGCTCCCTTCCGTTCTCGGGATCCTCGGAATCTCCCTCCTCCTGGCCATTCATGTGCTGGCCGTCGCCGGCCGCTGGCGTAGGGCCCAATGGCAGCGGCGCACTCAGGCCGTCTCGCTGGACGGCGAGCGCCCAAACCAGCAGATCCTGAGGGCCGGCGCGGCCGGCCGCGCCTCTGATTTTCTCAACCGACAGGTCCTCCGCGCCTACTACACGATCGCCCTGGTCGGCTCCCTCACCCTGCTGGCGTTGCCGCGCCTTCGCGTAACGCCCGAGGCCCGGATCGTCCTGTGGGTCGGGCTGACCGCGCTCACCTTTGGCAGCGCGGTGATCCTGATCATCTACTGGAACGGCTGGGACGAGGACCTGGATCGGCTTGTGCGCAAGCGATTGATCGAGGCCGAAGAAAAGGAGCTGGAGAGGCGAGGCCTTCCAGTCCGCGATCCAGAGACGGGGGCGTTTACGCTGGAGTTCTGGCTCCACTCGCTCGAGACCCTCTTCGGGAGATCCTTGCGCCGATCCACACCGATCAGCTGCATCGTCATTGAAGTGTTGGGCATCACCGAGTTCGGAGAACTCCACTCTGGCCCTGCCCTCCTCGAGGTGTTCAGCGGGATCGCGAGGAGCATCGCCTCAAACCTGCGCGGTTACGACATCGTCTGTCGATCGGCGGAGGCGCGCTTTGCGGTGGCGCTCTTCCGCTGCCCGGCTCGATTCGTCGACCGGGTCGCCGCCCGAGTCGCCGGCAATCTCACCCGGCTGGTGCTCGCAGGGGTGAACGAGGCCTACGGGGTTCACCTGGGGCTGCGCTGGCGCGGCGCCACCCTCCCGGATGAGGCGGTCACCCCGATCCAGCTCCTGCATGTCGCTGAGCTCAAGTTGAATCAGCCGGATGACGATCGACCGGCAGGGCGCGGCTAGGCAGCCGGCGCCGTGTGCCTAATCGCGGAGTTCGCGTAGAGCGCGGAGATCCTTCGGGATTCTCCGCGGTCCCTGCGTGCTCTGCGGTGAGGCTTCACTGGCGCTTATCGATCGTCCTGAGGAAACCGCGAGGGGCCGTTGACGAACGAAGGCGCGGGCGTGTTGGAGCCGCCTTCCGTCGCAGGCTTGAGTCTTGGCCCCGCGTGTTTGGGCCCTCCCCCACGTTTTCTCGGTCACCCGCCCGTTCGCGCGTCAAGGAGGTGATCGGTTACTCGGCGATTGGTGACCACTCCGCTAGCATCCCGTGCCCAAGCGTCCCCGCCCCGTCCGGCAAGGGTCTCCCGACCCCGCCGAAACCTGGACCGCAGGGCTCCGCGGATCGGGACCTACGGTCGGCTGGGTGTCGGGACGCCCTCGCTTCCACCCCCTTCGACTTCGCTCGGGGTTGAACGTCGTTCTCCCCCTCGCTCTCGCTCAGGGGGCGATGTAAGGATGGGGCAGGAAGTGGTATCGCCCTGAGCGGAGGCCGCCCTTCAATCTGGGCGTCTTTGGACCGACCTGCGGCCGCAGTCGAAGGTCGCTCCCCCCTTCCATTGTCTTCGACTTCGCTCGGGCGCCTCGCCTGAGTTCGGTCTTCGTTCAGCCCTCGCTCTGCTCAGGGGGCGCTAGCCCGATCGCCGAGTAACCGATCACCGATCACCGAGCAACCGATCTAGTCCTCGCCTCCATCCCCTTCTTGGCCACTCGCATGGCAGGCGACGCAATTGGAGAAGTCGCTGAACCTCTCCGAGTGCTTGTTGGTGATTTCCCCCTGATCGTGACATGCGTAGCACGTATAGGAGCCGTAGGACCCCGGGTGGCACGTGCGGCAATTGCCTCCCGCACCGCCGTGGTTCATCGGGAACGTGTGCGGGCCGTTGTAGGAGGCGGGCATCCAGGCCGAGGTACTGTGGCAGGCGGCGCAGTTGGTGCCGAAGAGGCCGGCATGCACCGCCGGCTCGGAGTGACAGGCGGCGCAGGCAGAAGGAGTCCCACGGAAGCCTCCGCCGGTGTGACACGATACGCAGGCCACGCTGGCATGGGCGCCCGTGAGCGGGAAGGACGAGCGGTTGTGATTGAACGTCCAGTCCGCCCAGGAGGTCGGCCGGTGACAGGCGCCGCAGTCGGTGCCGAATCCGCCGCTGTGGAAGTCGTCGTCGGCGTGGCAGCTGAAACAATCGCGAGGAGTGCCCGCCCAGCGGCGATTGGTGTGGCAGCCCTCGCACGCGACCTGCGCGTGGCTCCCTTCCAAGGTGAAACCGATCACGGCGTGATCAAACGTCCAGTCCGACCAGGACGTGGGCCGATGGCAGAAGCCGCACTTCTGGCCGAAGCGCCCTTGATGCTCATCCTCATCGGAGTGACACCCGAAGCACGCTTGCGGGATCCCCACCCACTGCCGGTTCTCGTGGCAATCGAGACATTCCAGTTCGGCATGGCTTTCTTCGAGTGCAAATCCCGTCAGCCGGTGGTCGAGGGTGGCGTCCTCCCATGTCTCGGGGTTGTGGCAGGCGCCGCAGTCGTCACCAAGGAGGTTGGAATGGGGGTTGTCCAGGCGATGGCAGTCGACACAGCGGAGGGGGGTCGATTGGAGGGCCGTGAGCGTGTGAGCGCCGAGGTGGCAGCGCGAGCATTGGATCCGGTTGTGGGCCCCGAGGAGTGGGAAGGCGGTGGCGTTGTGGTCCCAGTCAGACCCATAGGAATCCTGGCCGTCGTGGCACTCGAGGCACCCTGGACCGAAGGCGAGCATGTGTTCGCCGGAGGCGGCAAGATCCAGCGTGAAATGGCACTCGGCGCAGGCGCGCACCTGAAAGGATCTCAAGGATTCGGTGTGGCAATCCCGGCAGCCGACGGGCGAGTGGGAGAGCTCCTCCTGGTGGGCGTAGAGCGAGAAACCGAAGCGCTCGTGCGGGAACTCGAAGCGGCCGACGTCGGTGAGAGCCGCCGTAGGCCCTCGATGCTCGAGGTGGCAGATGGTGCAGTTCTCCGGGCCGGCGATGCCTCCGTGGAGCTGCGCAGGATCCTCCAGCTCGGCGGCCACTTCCTGGTGGCATCCCAGGCAGAGATCGCCCATCCGGCGGCCCGTCCAGAACGGCGGGTGGCAGGCGGCGCAATCGGCGGAGAGATCCGCGTGAGATTCGATCCCGCCGATCCTCACTCCGGGGGTCTGGCGCAGCGGGCCGGGGCTGAAGATGCGGTTGGAGGAGGCGATGGCCGCCGCGGTGACAACGAGGGCGGTGAGAATCCCGGCCAGGAGGCCGGATCCGGTGAGACAACCCAGCGGTCGTTTCATCTTTCGCCTCTGCCCCCCTACCGCTGGAAAGTGACGAAATAGAGGCCGGCGCCGATGTGGTAGAAGGCAGCCACAAAGAGCGCCATGCCGAGCGGGATGTGAATCGTGTGCCAGGTGGCCAGGAGGCGACGGGCGGCGGCGAGCGAGGCCACCTGGCGCCGCAGTTCGGCGAGCCTGCCCTGCAGGCGATCGACGCCGGCGGCGGCTGACCGCGCGGCAGGGTCAAGACGGCGCAGGGAGCGCCATCGGCGCCAGGCGGCGAGAAGATCGCGGGGGCGCCGGCCGAGGACGAGCGAGACGCCGGGCGCCACGGCCCCGGAAGGCGCGTGAGGCTTGCCAGCGGCCTGCCTGAGCTCCGCCTCGGCCTCGGCGATCAGCCTCTGCAATTCCTCGGCCTCAAGGAGCGCGCCCTCGGGAGTGCGCGGGACGGCGGTGTAGATATAGCGGCCGATGAATCCGCTAGCCACGACGATCCCCATCATCAGGGTCACCGCACCTGCGAGCCCTCTGAAGGACCAGGCGCTGTGGAGCAAGACCAGGAATGGCCCGACGATCCCGGTGAAGATATGGAACTGTAGCCACTCGCTCATCCGGCCGAAGGCCCTTCGCATGGCTCGTTTCCGCAGGGAATAGAGAGTCTCCGTGGCGAGCATGAGCACGAACCCCAGGGCGCCGATGCTGTGCCCGAGGAGGTGGCCGGCTCTGGGCGTTCCGGAGGTGAGCGAGATGGCCGAGTAGAGGCCGCCGATGAGGACGATGGCCAGGAACGCCAGGATCAGCTCACGGTTGCGCGCCATGACGGCCCCCGTTCCAGGTGTTCCAGAAAAGGGTGAGAAGCTCGCCGCATCGCTCAGGGTGGGCGAGAAGTTGCTCTCGGATCGGCGTGATGTCCGCCGCCTCGCGGATCAGAATCTGCAGGATACGGGAGAGCGACTGGTCGCCCATGATGACGGCGCCCACGATTTCTCTCGGCCCGATCAGGAGCCGGAGCCGGCTCTGGGCGCGGTCGTCCTCGATGGTCAGCCCGTCTCCGCTCTCACGCCAGGTGTTGCTGTCGCCGCGCGCGATGGCGACGAGGTCGTCGTCTTTCCGCGGCTGGCCGACGGTCCCCAGGATCGTCGTGGTCATCCCGCCCAGGCGCGTGACGTTGAAGGGGACTCCACGATCCACCCGGGCCTGGCCGCCGGCCATGTTTTCCCCCGCCGTCCGCCCCTGGGACAGCGCCACCCACCA
>DATEAV010000050.1:0-16521 GCA_035288185.1 Anaerolineales bacterium
CACCACTCGCCCGGCGTGAACGCCGCGCGCCTGGCCGGCCAGCTCCTCCAGGTCTTGGGGGTAGATGTTCTTGCCGCCCACAATGATCAGATCCTTCTTGCGGCCGGTGATATACACTTCGCCGCCGGCCAGGTAGCCGAGGTCGCCTGTCAGGTACCACCCTTCGTGAAAGGCCTTGGTGGTGAGGTCATCCCGGTTGAAGTAGCCGGCCAGCATGCAGTCGCTGTGAATGGCGATCTCTCCGATGTGCCTCTCCAGCCGCTCACGCCGCTGGTCGTCGAGAATGCGGACCCGGGTGTTCGGGATCGGGCGGCCCGCGGAAAGCATGGGGATGATGTCACCGCCGCCGTTCGCCGGCCGGGCGACGCGATCAACAACGAGGGAGCGCGCCTGGACCTCATCGACGGTGACCGGCGCCTCGATCCCACCCTGGCTGACGGCGAAGACGTTCTCGGCCATGGCGTAGCACGTCGCCAGCGATTCCGCTCGCAGACCGTATGGACGAAACCGCTCGAGGAAGGCCGTGTGAGAGGAGAGTCGCATCGGCTCCGAGCAGTTGATCACAGCCCGCAGGGAGGAGAGATCGACGCCTTCCAGGTCCCGATCGCGGATCTTCGAGGCGCAGAAGTTATAGGCGAAGTTCGGAAGCCAGGTGAGCGTCCCCCGGTGGTCGCTCGCCGCTCGCAGCAGCCTCCAGGGTGCGCGCACCCACTCAAAGGGCGACATCAAGACGAGGGTCGATCGGAGCAGGATCGGCATGATGAAGCCGGCGATGAGCCCCATGTCGTGGTAGAGCGGCAGCCAGCTCACCACCGTGTCGGCCGGAGTCATGCCGATCACCCCGGCGTAGCAGCCCACTTGATTGAGAACGGCCTCGTGCGAGAGGGCCACCCCCTTCTGCAATCCCGTCGTCCCGGAGGAGTGCTGCAGCAGGCAGATCTCCTGGGGGGCTCGAGCGAGGCCGGGGAATTCCGGCCAGTGGCCGGAGGGGATGGGGGCGATCCCCTCGCTCAGCAGGATCGCGCGCACGCTGCTATTTCCAGGGATCGCCGCACGGACCTCGCCCTCGAATTCCGGATACGTCACGATGGCTGCCGGCCGTGTGATCTCGATCAAGGCCGCCAACGATTTGCGGTAGTGTTCGGGCGAGAGTTTCTCCGTCAGGAACGGCATGATCGAGGGGATGGCGCCCTGGAGCATCGCCCCGAAGAAGCTGGCGATCAGGGCTTCCCCGGGTTGCAGGATCAGGACGACCACCTCGCCGGGACGGATCCCTGCCGCAGCCAATGCGCCTGCGTAGCCCGCGGCCCCGTCGACCAAGCGTCGAAAGGAAACCGGGATCTCGGCCTGGTCCTCCAGGAGATGGACGGCGATGCGCTGCGGCGCCTCCTGGAACGATCGCAGGAGGATTTGCGGCAGCGTATTCATGATGCGGCGGGGAGGCGACTGCGGACCAGGCTTGCCAGCTCCCCCAGGCTGTCAAACACTTGTGCGGTGAGCTCGGTGTCTTCGATACGCACCCCGAACGCCGATTCGATGTGGAGCGCCAGGTCGACCAGGCTGAAGGAATCGACGAGACCGCTGGAGATGAGGGGCTCGTCGACCGCCAGTTGACGCGCCGGATCTTTCAGGATTTCTGCCGCGATGTAGCGTCCCAGGGAGGCCGTGATGTCGTCGCTCATCCGCTTTCAGTTGGCTCCGCTCGAGGGATCTCAGTCGGTCGGTGCCGGCCCGGCCACCGCCCCCCAGACGGCCTCGAGGGCCTGGAGCGCGGTGAGGTTGCGCCAGGGCCACCCGTTTCGCATGGCCGCAGGATCATCGAAGAAGTTGTAGCCCCAGGTGATATGCATCCCATCCGGCCGCAGCCCGTGGCCGGGAAGAGGCTGAACGGCCCGCCAGAAGTTCCAAAGCGGGAGATCGTACTCGTAGGCCAGGCGGGCTGTGATGGCGTTGATGCGCCAGTCGCCCTCGAGGTTGCTGGCCTTGGTGGAGAGGATGGGCACGACACCGCTTTCGATCAGGGCGTCGAGGATCCGGCGCATGTTCTCCTCATAGACCTCCGCCTGGACATAATCCATCGTCCCGACCATTACGAAGGCGATGCTGGGCCGATGCACCCGGATCTCGCAAGTGAGCGGCGTCTCGCCCGCCTGGCAGAAGCTCGGGTGGGCCCAGAATTGCGACAACACCATGGATGTGGTGAAGCCGCTATTGGCGGCCAGGCTGATCCTGCCGAAGGAGCCGGCGAACTGATCGATGGCGGCCTCAAGATAGGCGTAGTCGCCGAGGCGATAGTAATTCGGAGAATAGTCGAAGGGCCCGAGGAACCGATTGGGCGTCCCCTCGCAGTCGCCGATCACGGAGAAGGCATGGGGATCATTGCCAAGGGCAAGCCCGCGGGCATAGATCTCCCTCGCGGTCCGGCTCACCGCGGGCACGACGGGAAAGTCTTGCCACGCGTCGGGTGCGAGGGTTGCCGTCGCCGTGGGAGGCGAGGCGGTTTCCGTGGGCGCGACGATCTCGGTCGGCACGACGGTGGCGGTCGCCGTCGGATCGATGCGAAGCGCGGAGATCTGGAGCTGAGTGGGGGCCAGGGCGACCGCCGGCGAGGCACAGGAAGCAAGGGAAAGGACGATCAAGAACGTCCCCAGATGCCGCAATCTGGAATGACATGGACGGACCAACTCTACCAACCCAGCCTCCACCGCACTACCCGCGCGCTCACGCGGCACCTCATTTCACTCCAAGAGGTGGATCCACCTCCCGATCCCGCTTCCCTGGGGGCTCGCTGCAGCAGCGTGGGGCGAGTATACGACTCGGGCAATTCCCGGTCAACCCATGGCCGTTTGTGCGGTGCGGGGAGGCCCTTGCGGCTCTGCGCGTCTGCAGGGAGGGCGTCAGCCACCCGGCTCAGGATCGGCCACAGCTCGCCAAACGGCATCCAGGGCTTGAAGGGCAGTGAGATTCCGCACCGGCCACCCGTTCCTCATCGCGGCTGCATCGTCGAAGTGATTGCGGGCCCACGTGATATGCGCCCCATCTGGCTGGAGCCCGTGGCTCGGCAGAGGCTGGACCGCCAGCCAATAGTTCCAGAGCGGAAGATCATACTCGTAGGCCAGCTGGACGATCGTGGCATTGAGGCTTCCGTCCCCTTCCAGGTTATCGGCCTTTGTCGCCAGGATCGGCACGACACCGGCCTCAACCAGGTAGTCGAGGATCTCCCGCATCCGGCTCTCAAACATCTCATCTTGCCAGCGGTCGTTCGTTCCGAGCATGACAAAGGCCATGCTCGGGCGGTGCACGCGCACCTCGCAGGCAAGGGGTGATTCGTCCGGCTCGCATTGGTCGGGATTGGCCCACAGGGTGGTGAGGACGGAGGAAGCGCTGAAACCGCGGCCGGCCGCGAGGCTTTCGCGGAGGAACGAGCCCGAAAACCGGCCGATCACAGCCTCGAGCTCGGAGTGCTCTCCCAGGCGGTAGTAACCCGCCCCGCGGTCGAAGTCCCCCAGAAACCAGGTGGGCGTGCTCTCACAGTCGCCGATCTTGGAGAAGGCTCCGGGGTTGTTCCCGAGGGCGAGGCCGCGGGAATAGATTTCGACTGCCCTTTCGCTCACCTCCGGCACGATTGGATACCTCTGCCAGGCATCGGGGGCCAGCATGGGGGTTGGCGTGGGTGGCGCGCTGGTCTGGGTGGGCGCGGCGGTTTCGCTGGGAACAGGGTCGATGCGGAGCGCGGAGGTCTGGGTATCGGATGAGAGAGTGGCAGGAGATGTCGTGGGCGGGAGGGATGTGCACGCCGCCAGGAGAGCAAAGGCCACCGCAGCCGAGGCCGACCGGAGCCGAGGCCGTGAGGCCGCAACCGACGCGCAGGCAGAGGCAGCGTGGCGGACGGCCCAGGGTCTCACTGCGGGAGGGCGGCCGAGGCGGACGGCGGGGCGTCTGCCGTGACGCCACGAAGGACGGCGTCCAGCGCCTGGAGCGCGCTCAGGTTGCGCCACGGCCAGGCCGCCTCCATGCGCTGCGGCTCGTCGAAGTAGTTCAGGTCGAACGTGAGGTGAAACCCGTCCTCGAGGAGCCCGTGCCCGGGCAGCGGCTGCACCGCGCGCCAGAAGTTCCAAAGCGGCACGTCGTAGTCATAGGCCGCGCGAGCGATGGCGGCGTTGATGGCCCAATCGCCTTCCAGGTTGTCGGCCTTGGTGGCCAAAATCGGCACGACACCCTGAGAGATCACGTACTCGACCACTTGGCGATAATACCGCTCGAAGTTCTCCGGCCGGCCCTCCCACCAGGTTTCCAGGCTGATGATGGCGATGCTCGGGCGGTGAATTCGAAGCTCGCAGGCGACCGGCGATTCGCCGCTCTGGCAGGCTTCGGGGTCCGACCAGAACGGAGAGAGAATCGAGGCGGCATTGAACCCGCCGCGCACGGCCTGGCTTTCGCGGGCAAACGAGCCGGCGAAGTAGTCGATGGTTTCCTGCAGGAGATCGTATTCGCCCAGGCGATAGCGCCGTGGATCGTCGTAGACGGCCAGGAACATTGAGAGCACGTTCTGGCAGTCGCCGATCTTGGAGAAGGCGTGCGGGTCGTTGCCGAGCTCGAGCCCGCGCCGGTAGATCTCCCGCGCCGTGTCGCTCACCGCCGGGATGACGGGAAACTCCCGCCACGCGTCCGGGGCGAGCGTGGGCGTGGCGGTGGGAGGGGCGGCCGTGTCGGTCGGCGCGGCTGTCTCGCTCGGAGGGGGATCGATGCGAAGAGCGGAGCTCTGCGTGCCCGGTACGCTGCTCGTGGGGACGGCGATCGGCGCCGGGGAGGCGCACCCAGCGAGCGTTGCGATGAGAATGAACAGGCCGATGGCGCTCGCCGGAGACCGCCGCGCCGGCCGCCGGAGGCGGGCAGCCCTCTTCCACTCATCCTTCATGATGCCACCTGCCCCGCACCTACTCACCCGAGGCGATCCACTCCCCGATCCGTGAGGCCAGCATGCGCGCCCCGACCGGGGTGTAGTGAATGGCGCTGTCGGTGAATTCCGAAGGCGGGATGAGGTCCCAGAGGTCGAGGTAGAGCCAGCCTTCGGCCGATGCCGTCTCCGTCATCCAGCCCCGATAGGCGTCATAGGCCCAGCGCGGGTAGTAGAAGTTGTAACGGACGTCACTGTTGACCCCGCGGCTGATGAACATCGGCTCGTTGACGATCAGGAGAGGGATCGGGCCTGCGCGCTCGACTCCCGCGGCCAGGATGTCGAAGGCCAGGTCTTCGGGGCTGAGATCTGTGGGGCCAAAGTTCTGGAAGCTCGGATCGGCCGGAAGATCCTCCATGCGGGGAGTATACGACTCGGGGATATCCTGGTCAATCCGCGTTGCGGCCCAAAGCAAGCCATAGAGCTGGAGGCGCCAGAGGTCGGCCAGATCGCGGCGGCGGCCGATGATCGTACGGTCCCAGAAGGAGGGATTGGCGAGGCGCGGGTCGTCCGGGTCGAGGCGGAGCCCATAGCGATCGATCAGATCGCGCACGCGACCGGCGTTGTGTTGAAGAAGAGGCGGGTAGAGCTGCTTGCCGAGGGGAAGAGATTCGAGAGTCACAAGCCAGACGATCAGGTCCGGGCGGCCCTCGAGGGCGAGATCGAGGAGCAGGAGGTCTTTGCTGAGGGACATGATCGGGTAGCCCAGATTGAACGCGCGCACGCTCCGCCCGTCGGGAGCCCGCAAGCCGCCTTGGTTGAGCGCAGAGGCGAGAGTCTGATTGGGCGAGAGAAGGAAACCCCAGGTGGCAGAATCCCCGATCAGCAGGACTCGGAACTCATTGGCATCCGGCGCGGCGCCGGTGATCTCGTGAGAGGCGAGCATCGCCTCGAGGGAATAGGGGCTCAGGCTGTAGTCGGCGGCGGGGTTGTCGCCGTAAGGCAGGCGGGCGCGTCCGGGGACGAGCGTGTTGTAGAGCGAGAGTCGGCCAAGGAGGGGCATCGGGTCGAGGAAGACGAAGATCAGGTTGGCCAGGACGAAGAGGACGACGGCCTTGAAGCAAAGGCGGAGGGGGGAGAGCGGTGAGGGCGAGGGGCCGTTTGTCGTCATGGACGGCCTCCGGTGAGGCCGAGCAGGAGGCGCCAGGAAAGGTCGAGGCCGGGAAGAGCGAACCAGGCCCAACCGAGAGTGACGAAATGAAACGTGAGGATCGTCCCGCCGATGGCCGCAAGCCGCCCACCAGCGCCTTGCGGCGATAGCCGGATTCCCCGCCTCTTGAGAAGATCCGCCCAACGGTTGTGGATGAAGAGGCCGGCGCCGTGCCAGGCTCCCCAGACGGCAAAGTTCCACGTGATCCCGTGCCACAGGCCGATCAAGATCATTGTGCTCATCGTAGATAGGAAGACGATCAGCCCCGCAGGAACCGGGCGCCGGGCGGATCGCAAGGCGCGCGTCAGCGGGTTGAAGAAGTAGCTCCGGAACCAGCCCGCCAGGGTCATGTGCCACGAGTTCCAGAACGCCGTCAGGTTTTCTCTCAGGTAGGGCCGGCTGAAATTCTCAGGGAGCCGCACGCCGAAGAGTCGCCCCAGCCCGATGGCGACGTCGGTATAGCCGCTGAAATCCAGATAGAGGCGGAAGGCATAGGCGTAGAGCAGGATCCACAGCCAGATTGGCGAGCTGGTCTGGTGCACCGTGGCGGGCGCGAGCGAGAGCAGGGCCAGGCTGTCGGCCAGGACAAACTTCTTGAAGACGCCGATGGCCACGCGCGCGCCGCCCTCGGTAAGCGCGGGTGAGGGCGAGCGCAGATCGCCCGCGAATCGTTCGGCGCGGTCGATCGGCCCGGCAGCGAGCGCCGGGAAGAAGAGGATGTAGATGAGGTACTCGCGCAGCGTGAGGCTCGGGAGCTTCCCGGTGAGCCGGTCGCGCAGAGTGTGGAGCAAGCGAAAGGCGATGTAGGAAAAACCGAGCCATCGAAGATCGAGAGGCGCGGCGAGCTCGGCCCGCTGGCCGGTTTGCATTCGCAGAAACGCGCTGGCGCCGGTGGCGAGCGGCTCCGACTTGAGGATGATGAAGAGTGCGATCAAGAAAAGGGCCGCCGAGCCGACGAGAGCGCGACGACTGCGGGCGGCGAGGGCGAGGGCCGAGAGGACGGCAAGGATAACGAGGGCGAGCACGGCCGCCAGGAATGGGGGCGGACGCGTGGCTGTCAGCCGGAATGCAGGGCCGAGATCACGGGTGAGAGTGAGGAGCAGGACAAGCGCCGCGACTCCCGCAAAGGTGCGCAAGGGTTCGGCGACGTCCCGCTCCTCCTGCATCCGCGTCGCGCACCAGGTGAGCACGGCCAGGCCGAGGCTGGCGGTGGGCAGCCAGAAGTCGAGGTGACGGACGGGGGAGGCGGGCTGCAGTGCATACAGGGCGAGAACGGATACGGCCAGGAGAAGCCACTCTCGGCCCCGGCGCCGCGCCAGGGGTTGATAGAGGAGCCCGAGGGCGGCGAAAATCAGGATCTGCGCCAGCGACATCAGAAGCCCTGGTAGATCCACTGCGGGGAGCTATCCGCAGTGACGATGATCACCAGGATGAGGAGGAGGCAGAGCGCCAGGGCGAGCAGATTCTCGCGGCTGGCAAGGCGGCGGAGCATCAATCGGCCTGCTGGTAGCCGCACATCTTCCACTCGCCGTCTTCCTGCACGGCGCGATAGGTGCGGCCTTCGAGCGAAAGGTCCTGCTGCTCGCCGTCGTAGATGGCGTGGATGGTTCCGCTGCACGTGACGAGCGCGGCCTCATCCTCGGAGCCGGCTTGCTGGCAGGCGAGCCCTTCCAGCGTGACCTCGACGGATTCGAAGGATGCCGCTTCGGTGGCTGCTTGCTCCTCCCACGCGACGCAGGAGAGGTTGATGACCTCGACCGGATCGCCGGCGACCAGCGATTCCAGATAGCCCTCGATCGCCCCCTCCGGCGTTCCGCCGCCTCCGGAACAGGCCGAGAGGATCAACATCAGGGCGGCGAAGGCGGGCAAACGGGCCAGCGCAGCTCGCATCTTTTCCTCCGGGGCATTCAGGCGCCGGCCGGCCATTATACCGGAGATGGCGACGAGAGGGCGCGCGTGGGACCTCCGGTTGCCGCTCGCCGCCGCTCTCGAGCCGGATCCCCCAACGTCTCCTGCGCCCGCGCGGCCTCTGGCGAGCCGGCGGCGAATGCTTGCGGACTCGGAGCTGCGGACCACGCCCGGTAGGCGCCAGAACGTTTCAGGCACGATTCCGAGCCAGCGACAAGGCGTTGTGACGGGATCGAAGACATGATCGTTCTCGTCGGTCATGCTGAGAAGCTGTGAATGAATCGGACGAGGACATGTGCAAGCATCCCTCGCATCCAATTGCGCTGGTGCAGTTCCCCTTAGGCCTTGTACCTTTCGGCCTCACCCCGTTCGGGCCGCGCCCTGGCGGGTGCAGCCCGCCGGGGCGGACGGCCCCCCTGCCCCCCTTCGCGCAGCACCCCTTTGGGGCTCCGCTTGTCACGATTCCCCACGCATTTGCGCGAAAGCGGAGAGGGGGATGAAGGTCTAAGGAGGCGAGGGGCGGCAGAGCCGCCCCTTGCCTCCTTAGGTAACCTCCCCTCCCCCGGCACGTCCCCCTCAGATTGTTGAATTCGGAGCAACTGCCGGGGGTCCCTCCGCTCACCTGCACTCCCTGGCACCGCCCGCCAGGGCAGGTGTGCATGCAGGTGCGAGTGTCGCTACGGGATGCACGCGAAGGGGCAGGGGTGGGGGCAATCTAGGATGCATGCGACATGCTTCATGCCTCCGCCGCTGCCCACCCGGTCAGAACGGCGTCACTTCCACCGGGGATCCGGCGGCCAGACCGGTGGTCTCGGGCGGGATGCGGACGAGGCCATCGGCTCGGACAAGGGTGAAGATCAGATTCGAGCGGCCGTAGACCGGCTCCGCCGCCAGCCCCTCGGGCGTGACAATCAGCCGGACCGGAACATAGTCCTCTCGGCCGGCCTCCGAGGCGACGTTGGCCGTCAGGCGAGCGGTGAGGCGAGCGGCCAGGGCCGGGGCGCGAACACCCAGCAGCCGCCGGATGACAGGAACGACGAACAAACGCGCGATCACCAAGGCGCTCACCGGGTTGCCCGGCAGGCCAATCACCGGAACATCGCCCGCTACAGCCAGGATCGTGGGCTTTCCAGGCCGGATCGCCACGCCATGCACCAACACCCCGGGAGATCCGAGCGACCGGACGGCCTCCGCGGTGAGATCGCGGGCGCTGGCCGATGAGCCGGCCGTGATCACCACCAGGTCGGATTCGGCCCAGGCTTTGCGGGCGGCTGACTGAAGCATTTCTATCTGGTCGGGCACGATGCCGTGCCGGACCGGCTCCCCGCCAGCTTCGCGCACCAGCGCGCTCAAGGCATACGAGTTCACGTCGCGCACCTGCGCCGGCCCGGGTTCGACGGACGGATCGACGACCTCGTCTCCACTCGAGAGGATCCCTACGCGAGGGCGGCGGGCGACCCGCACCTCGAGGACGCCTAGCGCCATCAGGCCGCCGATTTCCTGGGGACGCAAAGGCGCTCCGGAATCCAGAACGATCTCTCCCTGGCCGACGTCCTCACCGAGGGCAATCACATTTTGGCCGCTCGCTGAAGGCTTGAGCACCTCGATCTCCCCCGGGCGAGGGCTCTGTGCATCCTCGAGCATGACGACGGCGTCCGCCGCCTCCGGGATCATGCCTCCGGTGTGCACCAGCGCCGCCTGGCCCGGCGCGAGGCGCAGGCCGGGCGCCGCCCCCATAGGAACTTCGCCCGCCAACTTCAGATAGGCCGGGAGGCTCGGGCTGGCGCCGTGCGTGTCGGCGGCCCGGACGGCGTAGCCGTCCACCGTGGAGCGCGGGAAGGCAGGCAGGGGATGGGGCGCCGCGATCGGCGCGGCCAGCACTCGCCCCAGGGCCTCCACCGTTGGGACAAGTTCCTCCTCGATCCTTCTCTCTGAGGGTAGATGGGAGAGGAGCCGGTTGAGAGCATCTGCAGGTGAGACGAGGCGGAGGAACTCAGGCATGGTCACCCAGGAATGAGGAATCCAACCAGTTCGAGATACGCCGTCAGGGCGAAGAGGGCGACGGCGTTCATCTCCATCGTGACCCAGCGGGGCGCGGCCCCGGAACGGATCCGCCGGAATTGCCAGATCTGGACCAGGGCGAGGGGGAGCCCGAGCAGGGCGCCGATCACAACGCGCGGCGGCATGCCGGAGAAGAACGCAAAGGCAAGGCTCGCGTAGGCCAGAACGAGGGCAGCGTCGTGAGCGCGCATCCCGCCGGCCCATCCGAGCCGCACCACCAGCGTCCGCTTGCCGGCCCGGAGGTCGGCGGCCCAGTCGGGCAATTCAAAGACCATCAGCATGGCGAAGTGGAGCGAGGCGAGGGGCACCGTGCTGATGAACAGAAGCCGGTGGATCTCACCCGTCTGGAGGGCGAACGAAAGCAGGGGGACCAGCCCGGCGACGAGGATCGAGGTCGTGAGCTCTCCGAAACCGGTGGAGAGCAGGCGCACGGGTGGGACACTGTAGAAGAAGGCGGCCAGCCCAATGGCGCTCAAGATGACCCAGACGACCGAGGAGATCCCGCCGCGAGTGATCAGGGCGCTGGTCAGGCCGGCGGCGATCACCAGGCACCCCGTGGCGGCGTAGAGCGCCACGCGGCGGGGGAGCCTGCCCTCTCCCAGCGCGCCGCTTCCCCCCGTGAAGAATGTGCGTTCCGGATTGACGCGATCAGCGTCGAAGTCGTAATACTCGTTGAGGTAGTGCGTCATGAGCTGGATCGAGGTCACCAGCGCCTGGCCCAGAACGTAGAGCCCGAGGTCGACGCGCCGTCCCAGGTAGGCGGCAATCGCCCCGCCCAACCCAAAAAGGAGGAATCCACCAAGTAGGAAGAACGGCCGGCTGAGCCGGAGGAAGAACAGGATCGGGCTCCGGCTCCCTCTCACGGGCTGGCTTCCCATTCCAGCGTCGCGTCGTCACGGCTTTCGGGATCGTCACGGCCATGCGTGGCGAAGCGGGCGAGCAGGGCGGCGCCCTCCAGGGCCCTCGCTCCGAAGGCGACTCCGAACGGCGCCAGGAGCAGGGCCGGCCGGCGGAGGGTGGCCTGATAGCGCACACCATTCGTGGGTGAGCGCGGGCGGAGGTCGTGCCAGAGAACGTCCACCACACCTTCCAGGACTGCCCAAACCTCGTCGACCACGGGGCGCAGTGTGAGGGCAATCGGATGGCCCGGCATGAGCCGAATGATCTCGGCCTCACCAAGACGCCGCAGCAAGTGATCGGTATCTTTGAACGCGAGCCAACGCGTGACGCCGAGCTCCCGGGTCGTCTCCAGGGGACGAATGAACAGATCGCGGATCGGGAGATTCTCGATCATCGGCTCTCTGAGAGTGAGCACGGGCCGCAGGCTCAAGCCAGCTCGTCGCCTCCATCCACGGGGAGCGATACCCCCGTGATGAAGTCGTTGCGGAGCAGGAAGATCACGGCGCGGGCGACGTCGTCGGGCGTGCCCCCGCGCCGGAGCGGGAGAGCCGCGCCGATCTCGGACCATCGTTCCGGGCTCATGCGATCGGGCTTGAGCACGGGGCCAGGCGCTACAGCCGCCACGCGGATTTCGGGCGCCAGCGCCAGAGCCGCGACCCGGGTGAGCATCTCCACGCCCGCCTTGCTGATGGAATGGATGGGGTAGCGCCCCCAGGGGCGTCGGCCGGCGACGTCCGAGATGTTCACGACCGCCCCGCCGCCGCGGCGCTTCATCCGAACGGCCGCTTCCTGAAGGCAGAAGAACGCTCCCCGCAGGTTCAGCCCAATCGTGCGCTCCCAGTCGGATTCGGAGGCGGTGAGAAGATCGCCCGGTTCAAGGATCGCGGCGGAGTTGACGAGAATATCGACGCCCCCGAACGCATCGTCCGCCGCGCGGAAGAGCGCCGCAATGGCTGCCCGATCGGTGAGATCGGCCCGGAGTGCGATCGCCATCGCCCCGCTGGCCCGCGCCTCTGCCACGGTGGCCTCGGCCTCCGCGGCCGAAGTGTTGTAGTGGACGACGAGCCGCGAGCGCTCACGCGCAAGCGCCAGTGCGATCGCCCGCCCGACGCGACGCGCGCCGCCGGTAACGACGGCGACCCGATCGGCCAGTTCCAAGGAGGCTCCTCCTCAAGCAAGGATACCACTCTTCACGCCTCTGCCGCTTAGCGGGACATCGATGCGAAGGTGTGTCTACCCGGGTTCCTCATGGCGACTCCACCTCGCTCGCCACTCGCCAGCCACGTCGCTGAGGCTTGCGCGGCTCTGCCGCGCCGACCCGCAGACTTCTCGACACACAGGGGAGAGATAAGAGGAAGGCCGCGACCTTGTTCCAGGGAGGGCCTACGTCGAAGTGTTACCGCCGCCCTTAGCGTTGCGCTGGCCTGCCTCTCTCTTGGCGCGCAGCTTTGCCCGCCAACCGATGAGCCGTTCCTTGCCCTCGGCCAGGCGCCGCAAGTTTGGCCGGAGAGTCCAGAGAAGCAGCGCCTCTGCGACCAGGCCGAACGCGGCATAGGCCCACGGCCCACTTCCGTCCTGAGCGCGCCACGCGAAGAGGATCGTGGCGAGGAGCCCGGTCGAGAGCGTGGCCAGCGAGGCGTACCCCACCCCGAAGAGAAGCGCCAATGAGGCCGGAACGATGATCAGTCCGCTCGGGGGCCACATGGCGAGGGCCGCGCCCATCGTCGGCGCGCCTCCTGCCCCGCCGCGAAAGACGTACCTCCCGTTTTCCCTCTTCATCAGGAAGACCGAGTAGATGTGGCCCACGATGGCCATCGCGCCCGCAGCGGCTTCGAGCCAGGCGTTCCCGGCGCCGATGGCATGGGCGATCACGACCGCGCCCACGCTCTTGAGAATATCGCCGAGGCCCGTCGCCATCCCGGCCCAAAAGCCCGCTGCCCGGGCGACATTCGTCCCGCCGGTGCGCCCGCTGTGCAGGGTGCGCACGTCTTTGCCCGTCCGAGCGCGGACAATCAAGAGCCCGATCGGGACGGATCCTAGAAGATAGGCGGCCGCCAAGGCCATCGCCAGCTTGGGTAGGGTCATGCCCACGCGGCCTCTCCTCGCATGCCCCTAAGAACCCCCCTGCCCGCGAGAGGGTTCGTCCGGGCGCTGTTCGATCGCCATAGCGATGAATCCCGTCTCTGTGTGGCGGAAGGCTCTACACTGCCATCCTGAGGGCGATGGGAACCAGATCAGCTGGGCCGCCTCCGGATAGGCGGCCTCGAGAAGGTCGGTGCCAGAAGGGTGAGGCGGGCCGTCAGGGTGGGAGTGGTAGATGCCAATGATCTCCTCGCCCTCCTCCTCGATCCGTCCCATGGCAGCCAGCTGACCCTCGGGATCCATCCGGAAGCGGGCTGAGCTACGCAGAGCGTTCAGAACCGGCAAGACCATCCGGATTCGTCCCCCATGTCCACCCAGGAGCCCGCAGGCCTCTTCCGGGAGGCAGGCCAGGATATGGGCGCGCATCAGATCCCAGTTGTCTGGAGCGAGGCGAAGGAGGTTGGTGCCCACCGCGAGCCGGATTATATACCCGGCGCTTGCGGCTGGCCCCCTAGGCTGACACCTACGGCCAGATTCCACCTCAACGGGATGCTCTTGACAGGTCGGTGCCCGTGGCCTATAATCGGAGTGATTTAGGCGCACTAAAATTAGGATTAAGGCATGCTTACAACCTCGGCAGAGGACTATCTGAAAGCGGTCTACGAAATTAGCGAAGGAAGCGGTCGGGCGAGCACCTCCGCCCTGGCCGAGAAACTCGGCGTCACCCCCGCTTCCGTTACGGGCATGCTCCGCAGCCTCTCCGCCAGGCGACCTCAGCTCGTTTTCTATCGGAAGCATCACGGTGCCACCCTCACAGAAGAGGGCCGCCGCCGAGCTCTCGAGGTGATCCGCCACCACCGCCTAGTGGAGGCCTTTCTGCATCAGACTCTGGGCCTTCCGTGGGACCAGGTCCACGCAGAGGCGGAGCGCATCGAGCATGCGATTTCGGAGGACCTGGAAGACCGGATCGCCGAGCACCTTGGGTTCCCTCTCGTGGACCCTCATGGCGGGCCGATCCCGGCGAAGGACGGGTCGCTCCCCGAGCGCCCTGCCACTCGCCTGGACGATCTCCCCACAGGTCAATCGGCCGAGATCACCCTTGTGCCCGATGAGGATCCCGCCCTCCTCCGCTACCTGGCCGAGGTCGGGCTGGTGCCTGGCGCCGCCGTGACCGTGCTCGACCGGGAGCCGTTTGCCGGCCCGATCTATCTGAAAGTGGGCTCGGCGGCCGGGAGCCGGCCGGTGAGCCCGGCGGTGTGTCATCAGGTCTTTGTTACCCCTTCGCAGATGCAGGAGAATCCCGAATGAGCAGACAGAGCTCCGATCCCCGCCGCGTTTCCCGGCGGGATTTCCTCAAGGCGGGCGTCCTGGGCACCGGCGCGTTGGCGGGCCTGGCCGCATTGCAGCGGGCGGCCTCCGCCGCCGGCCCGGCGCCCTCGGCGGCCAACGCCGCGGCGCATCACGACGACCCCATGGGCCACGGCGGCTCGGGGACGGTGGGCGACGTCGACATCACGCGCTTCGACCCGATGGCCTTCGCCTCCACCTTCGACCGCGGGCGCGTCTCCACCACTCCCGAAGGCAGACGCCTGCGGGAGTGGGACGTCGTCGCCATTGAGAAGGAAATCGAGGTGGCGCCGGGGATCTGGTTCCCAGCGTGGACCTACAACGGCCAGGTGCCGGGCCCGTCGTTCCGCTGTGAGGAAGGCGAGATCCTCAAGGTGAACTTCACCAACGGCACCAGCCATGCCCACACCATCCACTTTCACGGCATCCATCCCCCCTCCATGGACGGCATCACACCCCAGGTGATGCCCGGCGAGTCGTTCACATACGAGTTCGAGGCTCGGCCCTTCGGTCTGCATCTCTACCACTGCCACACGATGCCCCTCAAGCGCCATATCCACAAGGGGCTCTACGGCGCATTCATCATCGACCCTCCCGGCGGCCGAGCGCCGGCGCGGGAATTCGTCATGGTGATGAACGCCTTCGATACCAACTTCGACAGCGCCAACGAGATCTACGCGGTCAACACCGTCGGCTTCCACTACCTGCGCCACCCGATCCCGGTCCGTATCGGAGAACCCATCCGCGTCTATCTCGTCAACATCACCGAGTTCGACCTGGTGAATTCCTTCCATCTCCACGCCGGGATGTTCCGGCTGTATCGAACGGGCACCAACCTCGACACCTATGAGTACACCGACACCGTGACCATGGGCCAGGGAGAACGGCACGTCTTGGAATTCACCCTCGACTATCCTGGCCAGTATATGTTCCATGCCCATCAGAGCGAGTTTGCCGAGCTCGGCTGGGCGGGGTTCTTCGAGGCGACGGAGTAGTCGGCAATGAAATCAGCGGCTTCCCTTCCTCCTCTCTCCCGCCGCCTGGCCGAGGTTCTTCTCTGGATCCTGCCTCTCATCCCTTTGGGCGCAATGATCCTGTGGATGTTCTCCGGCGATCCGCTTCGGCTCGCCCCCCAGGGCTTGCCCCCGATCGAGGAGCTCTCGATCCAGCGCTCGATTGTCACGCCGGATGGCTTCGAGCTCGAGATCGTCAATTCCGGCCCCGACCCGGTGACAATCGCCCAAGTAGCCGTCGATGATGCCTTTTGGGGCTTCACCGTCGAGCCGCCAGGCGTTCTCCCGCGGCTCGGCGGCGCCCGGGTGAGCATTCTCTACGACTGGGTGCGGACCGAGCCTCACACCATCACGCTGATTACATCGACAGGGCTCACCTTCTCTCACACCATTGATCTGGCGCTGCCTTCGCCTCGTCTTGGCCTTCGGGAGTTCCTCGCCTACGGGCTGCTCGGCGTGTACGTGGGCATCATCCCGGTGGGGCTGGGTATGCTGTGGTTCCCTGCGATGCGCCGGCTCGGGCGCAGGGGAATGGGTGTGATCCTGTCCCTCACCGTTGGGCTCCTCGTCTTCCTGCTGGCCGATACGATGGTCGAGGCACTCGAGGTGGCGAACGAGTTGCCCGGCACATTCCAGGGTACTTCGCTTGTTGTCCTTGCGGCGCTGACGGCGTGGCTGGCCATCTTAGCCGCCAGCCGGCGCGGCGAGAAGCGCGAGGGCGCCGATCCCCGGATGCGGCTCGCCGCCCTGATCGCCCTGGGCATCGGCCTGCACAACCTCGGCGAGGGGCTGGCGATCGGCGCCGCCTACGCTTTAGGCGAGGCTGCGTTGGGTTCGTTCCTGGTGATCGGGTTTACCCTGCACAACATCACAGAGGGAGTGGGGATCGCAGCCCCGCTCACCCAAGCCCAGCCCAGCGTTCGGCGGCTGGCCGGGCTTACCCTGCTCGCCGGATCTCCCGCCATCCTGGGCGCGTGGCTGGGTGGGTTTGCCTTCTCGCCGATTCTGGCGGCGATCTTTCTCGGCGTCGGCGCCGGCGCCATCGTCCAGGTGGTTGTCGAGGTGAGCGGGCTGATCGTCCGCCAATCCCGATCCGCCGGCGA
>DATEAV010000051.1:0-6552 GCA_035288185.1 Anaerolineales bacterium
ATGGTGAATCTGCTCGGCAGCCTGGCGGGCATCGCGATCTTTGCCGGCGTCGCGTTCTTGAATCTGGAGCCCTGGCACTGGTATGCCGGCGGCCTGGTTCCTCTGCTCTGGTTTGTGCGCCGTGAGCGGCGGTCGCTGGCCGTTGCCGTGATCAGCCTGGCCGTGTTGCTGGTCCTGTTGGCGGCCTCGAACGGCTCGACGGTCTGGTCGCCCTACTACCGCATCGACATTGCGCCCTTCGAGATCGCCAGCCCTTCGACGGGCCAACGGCAGGCGGTGGGCTACGATCTGTCGGTGAACAAGATCAGCCATATGTTCGCCATCAATCTCGCCCCAGACTACATCGCCGCCTATCCCGAGATTGCCGAGAGGCTGAGGACCTTTGCCACAGTCTATGACCTTCCTTACCTCCTCACAGATCCTGGGAGCGTGCTGATCGTAGGCGCAGGCATGGGCAATGACGTGGCTGCGGCGCGTCGGCATGGAGTGCCGCAGATCGACGCCGTGGAGATCGATCCCCTGATCCTCTCCCTGGGGCGGCAGCTCCATCCGGAGCGGCCGTACCAGTCCGAAGAGGTGCGAGTGATTGTTGACGATGCGCGGGCATACTTCGAACGGGCCGAGGCACGCTATGACTTGATCGTCTTCGGTGTACTCGATTCGCAAACGCTCCTTTCGGGGATGAGCAGCGTCCGGCTGGACAACTATGTCTACACGGTGGAGAGCCTCGAGCAGGCCAGGGATCATCTCACCGAGAATGGGGTGATCGCCCTCACCTTCGACGCGGAAGCATGGTGGGTCAAGCAGCGTCTGGCGGACACGCTTGAGCGGGTCTTTCAGGCGCCGCCCGTGCAGCTCGCCATCACCGGCACACCCTGGACGGTCTATATCAGCGGTGGGGGACTCTTGCGAGATCCGGTGGCCGTCTGCCGTGAGGTGGGGACGTGTGAAGTGGAGGATCCGCTCCACGTCGAGCCTATCTCTTTGGCGACGGATGACTGGCCCTATCTCTACCTTCGAGAACGGTCGTTCCCCACTCCCTACGCGATCGCTCTCGGCGTCGTCCTCCTGATCGCCTGGATCGCAACGCGCAAGACGTTTGGGAGTGCAAAGGCGGTGAGCCCGCAGTTCTTCCTGTTGGGGGCAGGTTTTCTGCTCATCGAGTTTCGGATCATCACCGAGCTGGCCCTGCTGTTTGGCTCGACGTGGCTGGTGAATGCCATCGCCGTGGCCGCGGTGCTGGCGATGGTGCTGCTTGCGAACGTCGTGGTATCCCGCCTTCGGCAGGTGGACTTCCGTCTGCTTTATCTCCTACTCCTGGCAACGATCGCCCTCGGCTACCTGTTGCCGGTGCGGGCTCTGTTGACCCTCCCGATATTGCCTCGAGTGGCGGCGGCCTGGCTGGTCATGGGGATGCCGGTGTTCTTTTCGAGCGCAATCTTCTCGGCTCTGCTTCGCCGGGCGTCGGGAGTGCCGGAGGCGTTGTCCTCCAATCTGCTGGGCTCTGTCGCCGGAGGGATGCTGGAGTACGGTTCCCTGGCCTTCGGGATCAAGAGCCTCTACCTGATGGGCGCCGCCCTGTACCTGGGTTCGTGGATCGCCGGTGGCTGGCACGCGAGGCGGGCGGCTTAGCCCCAGCCCGGCTCCAGCAAGCATCCCGGCGAATCGAGGCTGGCCATCAACGCGGCTCGGAGAGACGGCCTGCGAGTTTCTCTGGCGTAAATCGGCCCTTAAACGTAGAATTGGACGCGTGGAGGCCGGTGCGTTCACGGAACCGGACCGATGATGGCCAAGCCCCGACCCTCGAACCTTGATCGAAGGTGGGTTACCCAGTGACCGGTGGGCATCCGGTCACCCACCGCCCAGCGATAACATTCACTGATCACTGATCACCTTTTCCCGCATCGTGAACCCTTGGGAGAGTACTCGATGGAACAACAGCCAAAGGCCCTGAGGGCCCTGAGTTGGATCACGGGCGCGATGCTTGCCGTCGCCCTCTACCTTGTCTTCTTGTACGCGCCGCGCGAGGCCGTGATGGGCGATGTCCAGCGCGTCTTCTACTTCCATGTGGCGGCCGGATGGGTGGGCGCGCTGGCCTTTCTGGTCACGGCGATCAGCGGCATTGTGTACCTGGTGCGCGGGGATCGGCGCTGGGATACGGCGGCGGTGGCCTCGGTGGAGATTGGCGTCGTCTTCACGCTGGTGAACATTGTCAGCGGCTCGATCTGGGCCCGGCCGATCTGGAACACCTGGTGGACCTGGGACCCGCGTCTCGTGACGGCCACGGTGATGGAGCTGATCTACCTCGCCTACCTTATGCTCCGCCAGGGCATCGAAGATCCCGATCGGAGGGCGCGCTTTGGCGCGGTCTATGGGATCCTCGGCTTCTTGAGCGTCCCCCTCACGTTTCTTTCGATCCGCATCTTTCGCACCATCCATCCGGTGGTGATCGGCAGCGGGGATCCTACGGCCGAGGGTGCCTTCGACATGACCTCCAAGATGCTTCAGGCGTTCATGTTCAGCCTGCTCACCTTCACCTTCCTCTACGCCACCCTGCTCTGGCATCGCATTCGCCTCGGGAGGCTCAGCCAGAGGGTGGAAGAGCTCAAGATGAAAGTGTTGGCAGGATAGAAGGCGAGGTGATCAGTGATCGGTGATCGGTAGGCACCTGGCCACCCCAGTCGACCCCGCCGACCGATCACCAAGTAACCGATCACCGATCACCGGTCACCGTTCACTGATCCCCACTGCCCGAAGCCTGTTCTCACGGAGACCCCATGTTCCTCCAAGACGTCCCCGCCGATACGCTGAGCTTCATGATCCTCGGCTACGCCGTGATCCTGGGCGCGATCGGGCTGTTCGTCGCCAGCCTGGTCGTGCGTTTCCGGAATCTGGCCAAGGATCTGGAAACACTAGCGAGCCTGGACGGCGAGCGGCTGGCCTGACGCCGATCTTTTGGACGTTCCAGCTAAGGAGCTGGATGCCCTACACGCGCGGGGCATCGTCTGTCTTCTTGGGGTGGTGTACTGGTGTTCTCCGAGGTCTTCTGAAGATAGGGAAGGGACGGGCCGTGCAGAGCTCCCGAGGCGAGGAGGCGCCGAGCACAGGTCCGGGGGTCACTGGCGGAGGATTCCTGACGGCGCGGAGCGCGGTCGAGTTCACCTGAAAACGGATGAGCATGCTGCGCCAGAGCCTCCATCCGAGGACGACTTGCGCCAGGGTGTACAATGAGCTTGCGGTGAGGTCGGCACTCCGGATCGGGCGGAGGTCGCCATGCTTCTCGCCAAGCCACTCGCCGACCTGATCACCTACAGCCGGGCCGCGCTGGCCGGTCTTCTCCTGTGGCTGGGGCTCGCTCAGCGGGCCGAAGCGCTTCCCCTCGTCTGCTGGCTCATGATCGCCGATTGGATGGGCGACTTCCTCGACGGCCCGATCGCTCGGCGCGGCCGGGTGCAGGCTCATACCTGGATCGGCGATCACGACCTCGAGGTCGACGTCGCCGTCTCCTTCGGCCTTCTTCTCTACCTCCTAGCCGCCGGCTACGTCGATCTTCGGATCGCAGCCGTCTACCTGATCTTCTGGGCCCTCGTCTTCTGGCGCTGGGGTGTGCCACGCTCGCTGGGGATGTTGATCCAGGCGCCCATCTACGGGTGGTTCCTGTGGGTGGCTGTGCGAGACGCGCCGCAAGCGGGGCTGTGGGTGATCGCCTGGATCCTGGGGATGGTTGTCGTCACCTGGCCGAGATTCCCGCGCGAGGTGGTGCCGGGTTTCTTGTCCGGCATGCGGGAGGCGTTGGAGAAGTATCGCCGCGCCTGAGCCCAGTCTCAGGTTGGATAAGCGAACGCCCCGATCACCCCCGGTCCGCCGTGTACGGCCAGGGAGGAGACGAGGTCTCCCTCGAGGATCTCCTTGCAGTTGAGCTTCGCCCGCAGCCGGTCTGCCAAGGAGCGGGCCTCCTCCGGCGCCCTGGCGTGAATCACCGCGGCGTTGATCGGATCCTTCGTCCCCATAGACTCTTCCAGAAGTTCCACCAGACGCTCGATCGCCCGGCCGCGCGTGCGCACGTTCTCCGTGGCCTCCAGAACGCCATCCTGGAGGGCGATGATCGTGCCCGTCTCCTCGATCATCGCGTAGAAGCGGTCACGGTCGATGGTGATTTCTTCCTCGAAGGTCTTCTCGCCGAACTGGATTGAGATCGGCGCCACGCGGATGTCGTGCTGACGAAGAATCTCCGCTGGAAGGTTGCAGGTGCTGTCGGCGATGATCTTGACCATGGGGTTCTCCTTCGGCGAAGGACGGAGGTGGCCTACACTTGGGTAACCCCCGGGCCAAGGCAAAGGCGCGGGTGGGCAGCAGCAACCCGAGATCCGGGGGGCCGTGCAGAGCTCGCCGGACAAGGCGCCGCGAGGTCCAGGTCGCAGCGTCTGCGAAGAGAGGACGCCAGGACCGACGGGTTAGTGACTTGAACGGGTGAGGCTGTTATAAATGGGGTGTCCCTGGGTGCCTTTCCAGGCACGAGGCTGGCCCTGAAGAGGCGAGACGAGGTCATCCGGGACGCGCGGCAGACATGCCGCGCGTTCTTTGTTCATCTGGGGGTGAGAGCTCGGCTGGCGCTGGAGCGGCTGCCCCGCGCCTCCGGGTTGCCGGGCTTGAAGCGACGGCTGCTTGAGATCGCCCTCCCTCCGGCCGCGCCCCGGCTTTGGCCGGCGCCGGCGCTGATCTCGGGCCCAGGCGGAGTGATGACGGTGCTCAGCGCCAACCTCTGGCACGACTGGCCCCGATATCGAAGGCTACCGGAACGTCTGGAGGCGATGGCCCGCCTGATGGAAGACGAGGGCGTGGACGTCGCCCTTCTCCAGGAAGTGGCCCGCACGCCGGCGCTCCACGCCGACCGTTGGCTGGCCGGCCGGCTGCGAATGAGCAGCGCCTACTCCCGGGCGAATGGGCATGAGAAAGCGATCGGATTCGAGGAGGGGCTGGCGATCCTGAGCCGCTACCCTCTCCGCTCACCCCGGGCCGAACAGCTTCGCCCGTCGCTTGTCCCCTGGGTGCGGCGCATGGCGCTCGGCGCGGAGATCGACGGCCCGGCCGGGCGCATGGCCGCCTACTCCGTCCACCTGGGCCTGATCCCCCGACTGAACGCGGCCCAGCTCGAACATCTCCTGGGCTGGATCGGAGCCAGCGCGCGGGGCCTGGCCGCGGTCATCGCCGGTGACTTCAATGCCCACGAGAACGCGCCCCAGATGCGCCGGGCGCGGGCAGCCTGGCTCGATGTCTTCCGCCATCTCCACCCCCTCGTCGATGGGACGACCCACGTGCTGCGTTGGCCGTGGGGAGCGCCGCTGCGCAGGCATCGTCTCGACTACGTCTTCCTTCATGCCGCGGAGCCGCGCTGGCGTGTCCTCGAGGCGCGGACGATCGAAGGCCTTGGTCACGCTTCCGACCACCGGGCCGTCCTCGCCCGGCTCAAGGCTTGTGAATGAATCGCGCCGGTAGCGAGTGCCGGGAACAAGCTCGCCCAATTGGAGCGGCGGCATGACATCGTGCTGTTGGCTCCGTCAACCTTACCCCCCTGCCCCCTCTCCGCTTGAGGTGCGCTTCACCGCGCATCGCACCGAGGCGGAGAGGGGGTAAAGAGATCCAAGGATGGTAGGGGGCGGCCCAGCCGCCCCCTACCATCCTTGAAATCCTCCCCCTCCCCCGGCGATGGCTTCAAGCATGGGCACGCCCGGCACACGCCGGGGGAGGGGGCCAGGGGGTGGGGGTCGGGTACTGATGCTCTCTCTATAGGAAACGCATCTTGAGCACCTACTCGGGAATTGATTCACAAGCCCTCAGGCGCGAATGAGATCAGGATTGACAAGAAACCCGGTATCTGTCAGATACCGGGTTTCTTCGTTTCTGGGGAGTCAACCGCCTTATCGGGCCAGCAGCCGGTCGAGCGCTGCGCGAGAGGCGGCCTCCACTTCCGCATGCAAGCTCTTCCCGTGGCTGTCCATCGTCACCACGGCCGGGAAGTCGGCCACCTCGATCACCCAGAAGGCCTCGGGCACGCCGAACTCGAGCTTATACACCGTGATGACTTTCTTCACGGTCTGCGCAATGAGAGTGGCCGCCCCTCCGATCGCGTGGAGATAGACGCCGGGGGCCTCCTGGCAGGCGGCGAGCGTTTTCGGCCCCATGCCTCCCTTGCCAATCACCGCCCGCACGGAGAAATGCCGCATCACATCACCCTGATACGGCTCCTCCCGGATGCTCGTCGTTGGTCCCGCGGCGACGAAACGGTAGTCCTTCGTGTCGAGACCGGCGACGACCGGGCCGCAATGGTAGATCGCGCCGCCGGCGAGCAGCGGCCGGATGGCTTCAACGACCGCCAGGTCGTCCCCTTGCGGCTCCCGCTTACGGGTGACGAAGGTCTCGACCATCCACTTGTGGGCGGCGTCGCGGCCGGTGAGCATGACGCCGGAGAGAAGCACAGGGTCCCCCACCTTCAGCGAGCGGATCTCTTCTTCGGGAATCGGGATGCGGAGCGCATGCATCGGTGCCTCCCCT